>NZ_JAUBOX010000026.1:0-64914 GCF_036700445.1 Microcoleus sp. T3_B1 | reverse complement strand
TATCTTGTGGAACAGGCATCTTGCCTGTTAGTTCCACAACAGATGAATTATCTTGTGGAACAGGCATCTTGCCTGTTCCTAACCAAGTAATTGAGAAGGGTGCAAGATATCAGTTTAAACCCAAGTCGGAAGTTGAAAGGTACTCTGAATATTTCCAGCAGTTAATCAATTACGTCGCTGCTAATATCGCCAGTTTTCCCGATTCAGAAGTTTGGCGTTATTTGGTGGCTTTTATTGCGAAAAATGTTAGATTCCAAGCTTTGTATTTGAGCGAGTTCAATCTGCTCAATATATTGAGTCAGCGAGCTGATATTCTGGAATTTCATTTGAATAATATCGGCAGTCAAATAGAATGGAATTTTCCTCAGAGAGAACCTGAAAGAACTAAAATCAGAGTTGGCTTTTTGCTTGATAAAATTAGTGATAAATCCGAGACTCGTGCAGCAATTGCGAGTTTTGAATATTTAGACAGAAGCAAATTTGAAATTATCGTGTACTATTTCCAGGTACAAGACGAGCGACTGGGGAAATATTGCGAAAATTGCGCCGACAAACTGGTGCAACTGTCAGAAGCTTTGCCCAATCAAGTCCGAGAAATGCGATCGCACGATTTAGATATTCTGCTAATCTGCACCAATACTACCGACACTTCTCAACCAAGCGCGCTGCTGTGCCTGCACCGACTAGCGCGGGTGCAAATAGCTACGGGTGCATCAACCCCCGCAACCACAGGCGCCCGAAATATTGATTATTTCATTGCCGGAGATTTGACATTGCCCCCAGGTGCAGCAGCAGAGTATCGCGAAAAATTAATTAGTTTAGAAGGTTCGGGAGTTTGTTTAAGCTATACTGTAGGATCAGCACCTGGCAGAGTTGAACCGACTCGCAGGAGTTGGGGAGCCACCGACGAATCTGTAGTGTTCATGTCCGGCGCTCAAGCTTTTACAATTATCCCAGAATTGAGAGAAACTTGGGCAAAAATTATTGCGGCCGTACCAAATTCTATTTTAGTTTTGTATCCCTTTCGTTCGCGCAATGAAAACTATCCGACGGTGCCTTTTTACAACCAAATTCGATCGCTCTTTGCCGAATTTGGGATTGACAAAAAGCGTTTAGTTGTGATTAAGGCGCTGCCATCTCGCGCAGATTGCATAAAATGTCTGGAATTGGCTGATATATATTTAGACTCCTATCCATACAGCAGTGCCTGCTCCTTAGCAGAACCCCTGTTGGCCGGGTTGCCTGTAGTGGTAAGAAAAGGGCAAACAACTCGATCGCGACAATCAGCCGCAGTGATCGAAGAACTACTACTTCCGGAACTGGTAGCAAACAGCGAGAAGTCTTATTTAGAGCTGAGCACAGCACTGGGAACCAACCCAGAACTGCGTCGGCACTACCGCGATCGAATCCAGCAAAAAATGGCGGCAAACCCCAAATATCTCGACAGTCGCGCTTGCTCGACCCAACTCGAAACACTCTTTGAAAGACTATTCCGAGAGTGAAGGAAGAAGGAAGTTCAGCAACTAAGCAGTGTACGGGATTTAACGGATGGATGTTGAGGGAAGAAGGAAGATGGCAGAAGTAAAGATTTTCCCACTCTCCCACTCTCGCATCCCCCTACCATTGTGAGACCCGTGGGGAACCCCTCGCTAGGCAGAGCGTCAAGAAATAGACAGCAATAGCGCTAGCCCACGGACGGTCTGCTATCATCGGGGAATCGAGGGGTTAGTGGTTGTCGCTCTTTTCCTGCCACAGCTAAATTAAAAGGGGAAGCGCAAGTCAGTTGGAGATAAAAAAATGACAGGACTTTTTCAAATAGGCGATAAATTACTGCAAGCTCAGGATATGCCATCGCTCCTGAAGCGGTACCAGTTGATGCCGCAATTCTTGCGCGGTGTAATAGTAGACCAAGCGATCGCATCCTTTAGTTGCAGCGACGAAGAACGCCAATCCGCCGTGGAGAACTTTCTGGCACAACACCAACTGACAGCCCCGGAAGCCAAAGAAGCTTGGCTGCGCGGTCAAAATATGACGGAAGAAGAACTTCAAGAGATGGCCGTTAGGCCCTTGCTGATCGAAAAATTTAAGCAAGCCACTTGGAGACCTAAAGTAGATAATTATTTTTTAACCCGCAAAGCCAGCCTAGACCACGTAGTCTATTCCCTGGTACGCACCAAAAATCCATCGCTGGCAAACGAACTTTACTTTCGCATCCTCGAAGGCGAACAAACCTTTGCTGAAGTGGCCCGCGACTATTCCGAAGGGCCCGAGTCCAAGTCAGGCGGCTTGTTGGGCCCAGTACCCCTCTCCCAGCCCCACCCGGCAATCAGCAAACTTTTGTCCGTCAGCCAGCCAAATCAACTCTGGACGCCGCGTCCTCTGGCAGAATGGATGGTAATTATTCGACTAGAAAAGTTCATGCCGGCCCAGCTCGATGAATCGATGCGGCTGCACTTGATTAACGAACTATTTGAAAGCTGGCTCGCCGAACAGATAGCGCAAATAGGCCCGCTACAGCCCCTCTCCTCCCTGTCTTCCATATCATGACAATCAAGCAAGTTGGTCAGGGGCCCCCGGATTTATCCGTGGAGACTTGAAAAAGCGTAGCATCCTGACAAAAACCCCCTGGATTCATCTGTGGATTCAATCTAAAATCTAAAATCTAAAATCTAAAATTGGATGACTTCTTCCGCTGTTTCCCTCTCCCAAATTCAGGATTTCCTAGCTCAAACACCTCCCTTTGACCGACTGTCAGAGACGGCTCTGACAGCCTTGGTGGCTAAATGCCAACTCCTTGGCTACCGGACGGGGCAACCCCTGTTTGAACGGGAAAAAATGCCGACTCAGGTGGCAATTATCTATCAAGGCCAGGCCCGGCTGCTGGGGTTTGACCAGCGCTCGCAGCGCCACGTAAGTTTACGCTTGGTGCAGTCGAAGGAAATTCTCGGCTGGGCTGGATTGCTCAGGGGAGTTCCCTGCGAAACCGCGATCGCCTCTACAGATGTGATCGCGATCGTCCTGCCTGCCGAAGAGTTCCTGAGCGTACTGGAAAAACAGCCGACATTTGGAGAAGCCTTTCGCGAACACTGTTCCTTGAGCGAAGTATTTGAACTGTTGAGCCTGGAATTGCAGCGCCAAGCCGACGGCACTTCCAATCTCAAGGAACTCACCCTGCAAGCTTGGCAAGATGCGACAGTTGTCAACGTGCCAAACGGCAACAAAAAAACTCAAGACATCGCCAAAGAGCTAGATCCCGATCGAGTTTGGCTCGTCAGCAGCGGCGTCTTGGGCGACTTTCCCACCGGCAGCCGCTTCTCTGTGGAAAACGCAGCCAAATCCTTAAAAGTAGAAGGCCGCCTCGGCGCGCGATTGGTCGGCTTCCGGGAACCCCCAGAACCTCAAGAAACAGACCCATTAAATCCCACGCCAGATATAGTAGACCCTGGGCCGAATCCGCCCGGCGGAAAATCGCTCAGCATTATAGACGCCCCAGACCGTCCCCCAGAACCCAAAACCGACCCCCAAACAAAGGATGCGGCGAGATACCCAGTTTTCCGCGCCAAAGGGCAGATTGACGCCCCGCTAGCTTGCTTCCAAATGTTGAGCAAGTATTTCGGCCTCAAATTTCGTCGAGATATCATCCGCAAAGTTCTAGAAAATCAGTTAAAAACCGCCGGTTCCATCAGCATCCAAGCCTGCGGGGCGATCGCCCAAAGCATCGGCCTCACGCCTCAATTGGCGCAAGTCCCAGCAGAAGCAATCAACCGCATCAAAGCTCCCGTAATGATTAAATGGCAAGATAGCTTTGCCATTATTTACAGCATCACCGAGCAAGAATTGGTGATGGCCACGCCCGAACAGGGGCTGATGCGGAAGCGGATACCTCAGTTTAAAGAAATCTGGGGCGAACAGGGAGAAGTCCTGCTGCTGCAAGCTCCGCAAGTTGAGCAAAAAGAGCAGTTCAGCTTCTGGTGGTTTGTGCCGGCGCTCATGGAACACAAGACAGTGTTTTTTGAGGTGTTGCTGGCTTCGTTTTTTGTACAGTTATTTGGTCTTGCCAACCCATTAATCAGCCAAGTAATTATTGATAAAGTCTTAGGTCAGCGCAGCATTGACACCTTGGATATTTTGGGGGCATTTCTATTAGGTGTTGCCCTGTTTGAAGGACTGCTCAACGGTTTGCGTACCTTTTTGTTTATAGATACCTCAAACCGCATTGATGTCAAATTGAGTGCAGAGGTAATCGACCACTTGCTCCGGCTGCCCCAGAATTACTTTGACAATCGGCGCGTCGGAGATTTGGTATACAAATTCAGCATGATGGGCCAGATTCGGGAATTCATGACGAGTACAGCTCTGACAGTGGTTCTCGATGCGGTATTTTCGGTGGTTTACGTCGCCGTTATGCTCTCTTACAGTGTGCAGCTAACTGCAGTATCTTTGGCAGTGGTACCGATACTGGGGCTGATGATTGTTCTAATCAATCCGCTGGTGCTGCGCCTGATAAAACAAAGAAACAACCGTTTTGCTGACTCTCAATCTTATTTAGTGGAAGTAGTCAGCGGGATTCAAACTGTTAAGGCTCAAAATATTGAATTGAAATCCCGTTGGGAGTGGTCGAGCCGCTACGCAAAATACATTACAGCCAGTTTTAAAACAATTATCACGGGGACTACGGCCGGTACGGTTAGCAGCTTTTTAAACCAGGTGGGTAACTTAGCTCAGTTGTGGGTGGGAGCTTATTTGGTACTGGGAAATGAGATTACGTTGGGTCAGTTGATTGCTTTCCGAATTATTTCCGGGAACGTGACTGGTTCGCTGCTGCGTTTTGTGAGCGTCTGGCAGAGTTTCCAAGAAGTCTCAATGTCGATCGATATGCTTAAGGATGTCGTCGATACGCCGACGGAAACCAGCGAGGAAGACCGCAGCAATATCCCGCTGCCGGCAATTCAAGGGCAGGTTACCTATGAGGAGGTTTCCTTCCGATTTCTAGAAAGCGGGGCACTGCAATTGGCTAATGTGAATTTGGAATTTCCCCCTGGCAGTTTTGTGGGAATTGTGGGGGGAAGCGGTTCCGGTAAAAGTACGGCGATGAAGCTGTTGCAGCGTCTTTATCCGCCGCTGTCGGGCCGGATTTTTATTGACGGGTACGACATTGCCAAGGTGGAACTGTACTCGCTCCGCAGCCAACTTGGGGTGGTGCTGCAAGATACTTTGCTGTTTAACTGCTCGGTACAGGAAAATATTGCTCTGAGCAATCCCGATGCGAGTACGGATGAGATTGTGCGAGCTGCGAAATTAGCGGTGGCTCACGATTTTATTATGGGCTTGCCTGCTGGCTACAATACGATAGTCGGAGAGCGGGGTTCGTCGCTTTCTGGGGGTCAAAGACAGCGTTTGGCGATCGCCCGGACGATTTTGCAAAACCCGAAACTGCTGATTTTGGACGAAGCTACAAGCGCCCTCGACTACCATTCCGAACGCCAAGTTTGCAATAACTTAGCAGAAGCTTTTGCCGGCCGCACGGTGTTTTTCATTACTCACCGCCTGACGACAATCCAAAACGCCGACATAATTATTATGATGGATCAAGGTTCTGTAGTCGAGCGGGGAACTCATAAAGAATTAATGGCTCTTAAAGGGCGTTACTACTGCCTCTTCCAACAACAAGAGTCATCGAATACCTGATATCTAACAACTCACAACTTAGCGCTAACAATTAACAACTGAGAACTAACAAATGGCTATGAAATCGTTAATACTTTCTGAGCAACCAGTCATTCTCGAAAAACCAGCGATTTGGTCGCACTTGTTTTTGTGGATGATCATGCTGATGACCACTTCTGCTGTAGTTTGGGCTTATTTTGCTAGCGTAGAGCAAGCTGTCCCCGCTGTCGGCCAATTGGAGTTCAAAGATGGTGCTAGAGACATCCAAGCACCTGCTACGGGCGCTGTGGTGAGACTTCACGTTGAAAATGGCGATCGCGTGGAAAAGAACCAGCCTCTGCTCACTTTCAACCCCCTTGCACCCAGCGCCGATTTAACATCGATTCAGAAAACTAAAGAAGCTCTGGAAAAGGAAAATAAATTTTACGAAGATGTTGTCAACGGCAAAATTCAAGGCGCTGTTCCTTCTAACCTAGAATCAACTATCAAGGACAGACAGAGCCTCACGGCACAAAATCAAGTGCTGCAAGCTTTGATTGACGAACTGTACCTCAACAGGGGAGCTAGCGGAAATTTTGATGCTGCTCAGCAAGGACTTTATGTTAATTATCGATCGGAGTTTCTGTCTCGCGTAGCCGCAGCTCAAGGCCAAGTTCAGGAGTTGGAAAAACAACTGAAGCAAGCTCAGGATGCTGAGAAAGCCGCCGGCGATCAAATGACAGTGGCACAGCAACAATTGGGTTTTGCCCAGAACCAATTAAATTATGCTCAGCAGCAGTTAAGTTCTTCGCAAGAGCAAGTAAAATCAGCCCTGGCTCAGAGAGATTTGGCCCAAGAACAGTTAGCGAAATCCCAACAAGTATTGAAGTCGAATCAAAACATTCTAGGCAGACTCGCCCCCCTGGTGGAGGAAGGAGCCATCGCTGAACTGCAAAAAGAACGTCAAGAACAAGATGTTTTCAGAGGCCAAAGCGACGTTCTCAAACAGCAAGATCAAATCAAGCAGCGCGAAGGTGAAATCAACTCTCGCAGGGGCGAAATTAACACGCGCCTCGGTGAAATCAATACGCGCCGAGGCGAAATTAACGCGCGTCAAGGTGACATCCAAAAAATTACTGCTGAAATACAGCGTCACCAAGGAGAGCAAGCGCGCCTTCTGGAGTCCATCGCCCGCGCCCAAGAACAGTTGAAAAACACCAAGGATACCTGGGCGAAAGAACTTTATACCAAAATTGCTGAAAACCAGAAACAAATTGCCAGCAGCGATTCTCAGCTAAGCCGCTTCAAAGTGGAAAACCTGAAAAAGTTGTCCGAGGTGAACGCTCAGCTAGAAAAGGCTCAACAAAACCGCGACACTCAAGTGATGAAGGCTCCGGTATCTGGCGTTATCTTCGATTTGAAACCTTCTACGAAGGAGAAAGCTAAGTTGGATATGGCGAAAGATCCGATATGCCAATCCATTATTAATACGGTGGTGAAACCGGGCGAACCGCGCCCAGCACGCTGCGAAGAAGCTTATTACGAAGCGCAGCAAACTGAAAAGCTGCTCAAAGTTTTGGATGACGACAACGGTCTGCAAGCAGTGGTTTACCTGGAAAACAGCAATGTGGCTCTGGTATTGGATGCTTTGAGACAGAAGCGGGCAAAATTGGAGCAGTATCACGGCAAGCAATTAGACGGAGAAAAGATTGACTGCGAAATAGGTAAAAGTTGCGTTTGTCCAGAGAAGGAAGTTAACAGAGAGAAACTGGGTTTGACGAAATACCAATGCGTGCCTGTGGAAGTGAATGTAGAAGCTTTCCCGGCGCTGGAGTTTGGTACTGCTGAGGGTGAAGTGATAGAGATTAGCAGCGATGCTGAGCCTCCTACTGAACTGCGGAAATACTACGCTTTCAAAACCAAAATAAAGCTCAAAAATCAGAAGTTTGTTTTGAACAAGGGCAAGGCAAATGAAGTGGAGGTTAACTTGCAGTCGGGAATGTCCGTGAGTTCTAATATCAATATTGGCAAGCGGAGTGTCTTGCAGATGTTTATCAACCGATTTACTGGGAAAATGGATACGTTCAAGACTATTAAGTAATTCGGTTAACCGAATTGAACGTGAGACTTTGAGGCTGTTCGGAAACCCGGTTTCTTCAAGAAACCGGGTTTCTATGTGTTATGTTTTTCAACTTGTTTGTAGTAACGAATGCAAGTCCCGGCTCAAACTATGAGGAGTGAAATCTTCACTACAAACTTGATAAAAATTATTTAACCGGGTTTGATATAAAATGGTGATGACAATCAGTGCGATCGCACTTTCATGAAAAAAATCATCTTATTTACTTTATATCTAATTCCTGTCCTCTTCTTAATCGGATTGGTAGCGAATTTTAGCGTTAACGTTCCCGTTGATGACGAGTGGAGGTTAGCTAGCCTTTTTGAAAAAATAGCTGCGGGAAATGTAACTTTTAACGATTTTTGGGATTTGCACAGCAATCACCGCATAGTTTTCCCTAAAATAATTATTGCGGTGCTGGCTTTTGCTTCCCGATGGAATATTAATTATCAGTTGTGTCTCAGCATAGGTTTGGCTGCGATAACTTTTCTCGCTATGTACAAGTTATCCTCGATGCAAGTTAAGAATGTTGGGGATGATTTGTGGCATTTAGCTAATATTTTAACTTGTATTTTGCTTTTCTCGCTAGTTCAGCACGAAAACTGGCTTTGGGGATTTCAATTGGCTTGGTTTTTAGTCAATTTTTGTTTTGTCGCTGCGGTTTATGCGCTGGTTTCAAATCACAAATTATTGCCTAATATAGCGGTTTTTAATCGGATGAAACAGAGATGTTGCACCACGATCAATAAGCTATTTAGGAACGGGCAAGATGCCCGTTCCACAAGAACATTGAATTTTTGTGGAACGGGCATCTTGCCCGTTATTGAGAATGATGCAACACCTCAGATCAAACAGAGTACGGACACGCCACTGCCGTGTCCCTACGATATTCAAATATGGATTGCGGCTGGATTCTGCTTTATTGCGAGTTTTTCCCTGGCCCAAGGTTTGCTTTCTTGGTTGGCTGCGATTCCGGCTGTGGCGGCTTTAGAAGGAAATGCGGCGCAGAAAAGAAAAAGAGTTATTGTCTGGATGCTGCTGTTTTTGGCAACTTGTGCTGTTTACTCAATTGATTATCATCCTAGCCGGAAAGCAAGTATTATTTCATTGTTGAATAAGCCGTTTGTGGTGATTGATTACTTTTTAAGTTTGCTGGGTTCGCCAATTGTGCGATCACCTGGAATTTCAGCATTAGTTGGATTGCTAATAGTTGCAAGTTTCTTATTTTTGGTATTCTATTTCTTTGTCATTGGGAACCCTGCGAAGCCATCTCCAGCCCCTGCGATTCCTTCGCCACTGGCAATGACAGATAGGAATGATATTTCGGAAAGCTATAGCAATCCCAACTCAGTTATGAACGTGGTTCAGACTGCGACGCTGGACGGGCAAGATGCCCATCCCACAATTCATTTAGGATTACGGCAAGATACTCATTCCAATATTGATTTAGGAGTGCCATATCAGGCTTTACCTTGGCTGTCAATAGGTTTTTTTTCGGTTTTATCGGCTCTGTTTATTACGGCGGGAAGGGCTGAATTTGGGGCAATTCAGGCGCTAGAATCGTCTAGATATACGACTAATTCAATTTTGCTATTAATTGCTGTGGTTCAGCTAGGGCAATTGTTTGTCCGAGGCAATTATCAAGAAACAAAAGCAACGTTAAAACGTAATTATAAATTTATTTATCGGGTAGTTGCAGGGCTGTTAATTGCTACAATTATTCTTAACTCTCAACAGGCGATCGCCCAAACTAGATCGGCACTTCTTTACAAACAAGGCGCTCAAGATTGTTTGCAGTTAATTAACTATCTGGAACCCTCGGATTTTTTTAAGAATTCGCCGGAAAGCTGTTTGAGGGTGCTGAGCAAAAAAACTTGGCTGGTGAGAGAAGGCGCTGCAATTATAGACAAAATAGGTTGGCTCAAGTTCGCGAAAAATGTAGAGTTTATTTCTAATACCGAGAAAATTTACGGTTATTTAGACAAACCTCAAACTACCGATAAATCCTTGACTGTTAAGCAAAATGATGCTGTCAAGGCTGCGGGTTGGGCGGTTTGGCCAGAAAAATTGCACCAGCCGAATATTGTACTGCTATCTGTAGGCGATAAACAATCTTTTTTTGCTAACGCTTATGTAAATTTGGACAGTCCCGACATTGCTGAGAGTTTAAAATCTGAGTTATACAATAATGCAAGGTGGGCTGTTGATTTGTCGCATAATAATTTGCCGATCGCCCAAACGGAAATTAAAGCTTGGGTGTATAATCCTGTTGACAACCAGTTTGTCAAATTAAAGGGAGAGGAGCAAGTGAGAGTCGAGGAACTCTAAAAATTTCATGCAATAGATTTTTTGGTTTTGCTCAACTTGTTACTCAAGTCCTGTTATGATTTAGAACAGTTTATCACTGTTATCCGTAAACATAGAACACAACCTCTCGCTTGTTGTGTTAATCAAGCACCTGAATCATTACTCTTTTCTCTTTCCTGTCCAAGCAAACATAATGAAAAAAAGTACCTTACTGATTCTTTATCTGATTCCTGTGCTCTTAGTAATTTGGTTTGTAGCTGCTTTTAGCGTCAATGTTCCCTTTAGGGATCAATGGGCATTAGTCCCTATTTTTGATAAAGTGACTGCGGGAACTTTAACCTTTAGACCTTTTTGGGCTTTACATAGTAACCACCGGATACCAGTCCCAAAAATTATTATGACTATACTCGCGTTTATATCCCATTGGAATATCAATTATGAAATATGTTTTAGCATTTTTTTATCTCTCATAACTTTTGGTATCCTCTATAAAATCTCTGAGATCACAGCCAAGGGTGTGAGCGCTCGTCTGTTCCATTTGACAAATATTTTAACCTGCTTTTTGGTCTTTTCCCTCGTTCAAGAAGAAAACTGGCTGTGGGGGTTCCAATTAGCATGGTTTTTGATTAATTTATGTGTTATTTTAGCGGTATATTGGCTGAATAAAAAATCCCAAATATCTGCTAAAAAGAGAATTTTTTTAGCAGGCATATTCTGTTTCGTGGCTAGCCTTTCATCCGCCCACGGCCTGCTATCTTGGCTCGCCGTCATCCCTTCATTATTTGCCCTCGAAGGAACAGTAAAGGATAAAATCCAGCGATTGGTAGGATGGGTGAGCATTTGGGTAGCTTTATTGGCTATATATACAATTAATTATCATCCTAAAAAGGGGAATTACCAAATAGATTCTTTGCAAGAACAGCCATTCCTCCTATTCGATTACTTTTTTAGCTTGCTCGGTGCGCCAATTGTCCGATTTCAGATGGTTTCAGCGGTTATAGGCTTAGTCATTTTTTCCGGTTTTTTTGGTATAAGTGTATATGTTATCAAAGTTCTCAAAATCTCTCAGTTCAAGTTTGTACCTGCTATCACAGAACTAACACCCTGGCTATCAATTGGTTTGTTTTCTCTGTTATGTTCTCTTGCAATTACGATTGGTCGGGTGCGATACGGGGTAGAACAGGCTTTGGAATCGAGATATACGACAACTTCTCTGTTGTTAATCATTGCTTTTGTTCAGATTGGTAATATATTTATATGTAACCAAAGAAAAAAAATGCAACTTTTGGTAGCCTGATTTATCCTGTTTTTACGGTTATTTTAGCTGGTACAATCACGCTCAATTCTGGGTTTGCAATTGCCAAAGCTCAAGCTGATATTCCCTACAAGCAAAGCATCAAAACTTGCTTAGAGCTAATTAATTATATGGAAAAATCCCCATTTCACGAATCAGAAGATAGCTGCCTCTTTCTGCTCAGTGGTGAAAAACCTTTGTTAATTAGAAAGCGTGCAGAAGTCCTCGATCGCATTGGGTTTAGACATTTCCCCAAAGACGTAGCTTTTATTAGCAATAATAGCGAAAACTACGGCTATCTTGACAACCCCCAGACAATAGATAAACCCTTAGTTGTCAAAAGCAACGATCGCATCCGGGTGACAGGCTGGGCAATTCTGCCAGATCGCCAGCAACAACCCACACTCGTGCTACTATCATTGGCAGACAAAAAATCATTTTTTGCCAATGCTTGTGTCACTCTGGATAGCCCTGATGTAGCCAAAGCGTTAAGGTCTAATCAGTATAGTCGCGTGAGGTGGGCTGTGGATTTTTCGGCGAAAAATTTGCCGATCGCCCAAACCGAAATTAAAGCTTGGGTGTATAATCCTGTGGACAACCAATTTGTCAGGTTGCGTGGTGGCGCTAGGATAAAAGTGGAGGATGAGGAGTGAAAATTTCTGTGATAATACCAGCCCACAATGAGGAGGGCTGTTTGTACGGTACTGTGCGGGCGATCGCCCAGACGCTCGATTTAGAAGGCATTCCGCACGAAATTTTGATTGTGAATGACAATAGTGTCGATCGAACTATTGATATTTGCCAGGAGTTGTCAGAGACTTTTCCCACAGTGAGATACATCAACAATCAGCCTCCCAACGGTTTCGGATTTGCTGTGCGCCGGGGATTGGCGGAATTTGACGGAGATGCAGCAGCAATTGTGATGGCGGATGCTTCCGACGATCCGATGGATTTGGTAGCAGGATACCGCAAGTTGCAAGAAGGATATGATTGCGTTTTCGGTTCCCGCTTTATCAAAGGTGGCTTGATAGTTGATTATCCAATTCACAAGTTAGCAATTAACCGCTTAGCAAACTGGTTTGTCAAAAGTATTTTCGGCTTGCGGTACAGCGATGTCACCAATGCTTTTAAAATTTACCGCCGAGAAGTAATTGAAGGCGTACAACCGATTTTGAGCCATCATTTTAATTTGACAGTGGAACTGCCTTTAAAAGCAATTGTTCGTGGTTTTTCCTATAAGGTAATTCCTTTGAGGTGGTACAATCGGACTGCTGGGATTTCTAAGCTGAAAATCAAAGAGATGGGCAGTAGGTATTTGTTTATTGTCTTGTACGTTTGGCTGGAAAAACATCTCTCTCGCGGCGACTACCACCGGACTAGAAAGATGAATGAATTGAAATTAGATTTATTGCCAAATTCAAGGAGGGAAGTTTTGACGGCGAAGGAATGATGACTAATGATTTTGGTACCGCAGCTATTGATACTTTGATGCAGATCGGAGATAATCAGTGCGATCGGTTAATCGTCATCCTACCTGGCATATTCTCGCGAGATGGAAAAATTCATGGCAACTTTGCGCTCTTCTCGCGGATTGCGTACAAAATCGAGTTTCCCGATTATAATGGTGAAGGGGATAAAAAGTAGGATAGTCAGCGATAATTTGACGAGAGAGGCGATGGGGAAGTTTGGGTTATAAAATATACCAAATTGGGAGGATTGAGTCATGGTTTTTACAGCCCAAGAAATGGCAAGATTGATGCCAGATGCCAGTCAATTAGAAAGTGACGAACCGGAAATGGAAAGTTCCCTACATTATATTCAACTAGCATTATTAGTTGCCTGTTTGGAATGGCAATGGCGCGAGCGCCACGACTTTTTTATTGGAGCAAACCTGACGGTTTACTACAGCCAGCAACAATTGCGGAATCGGGATTTTCGCGGTCCGGATTTTTTTCTGATCGCAAACACAGAAAAACGTCCGCGTCGTTCCTGGGTAGTTTGGGAAGAAGAGGGGAGATATCCCGATCTAATTATAGAATTGCTATCTAGTTCTACGGCAAGAGTCGATCGCAACGAAAAAAAGATATTATATCAGAATCGGTTTAGAACTCCCGAATACTTTTGGTTCGATCCTGAAGATTTAGATTTTAGCGGTTTTCGTTTAATCGGTCAAGAATATCAACCTATCATTGCCAATGAATTTGGTAGATTGTGGAGTGAGGTACTAGAATTATATCTGGGAATTCACGATGGGAAATTGCGTTATTTTACCCCAGATGGTGAGTTAGTTGCTACACCAGAGGAAGCTGCACTGCAAGCACAGGAGCGGGCCAATCGATTAGCGAATCAGTTGCGGGCTTTGGGCATTGAACCAGAATAGTTGAAGACTTACGCATTTCCGACCAAAGAAACCGGGTTTTTTATCTAATCTGCGGATTGCAGCGAAGGATTTTCGCAAAAAACCCGGTTTCTGGTCATCCGTGCGTCAGTCCTATAGTTGTCAAAATTCATTAAAAAGATGATTCGGTTTTAATGCGAGGTATACCTCAACACCCATTGTTCAATAATTTAACAGCAGTAATTAATCCTCTAAGAAAGTTGAGTCAATGCCTGAGAGAATTTTAATTGTGGGTGGTGCGGGTTTCATCGGCAGTTGTTTGGCAATTGGCCTGAAGAAACGGCACCCGGAATGGCAAATAATTTGTTTAGATAACCTGCGTCGCCGGGGCTCGGAATTGAATCTGCCGCGGCTTAAGAGTTGGGGGATTCAGTTTGTTTACGGGGATATTCGTACAGCGGCAGATTTAGATCCAGTTGCACTGAATGCTGACTGCATTATAGATTGTGCTGCGGAGCCTTCTGTGCTGGCTGGTTTTAGTTCGCCTCAGTACGTTTTGCAAACGAATTTACTGGGCACTGTGAATGTTTTGGAGTTGGCGAGACAAACGGGTGCGAGTTTGCTGTTTTTGTCTACGAGTCGGGTTTATCCGATCGCCAGTGTCAAATCTGTTAAGCTGTTAGAGTTGCCGAATAGATTTGCGATCGCCCCTGAGCAAACTTTACCCGGTATATCTGAGTTGGGCATATCAGAAGACTTCCCATTAAAAGGACACCGTTCGCTTTACGGAGCAACTAAATTAGCTTCGGAATTGCTGATTGAGGAATACAGGGAAGCATACAATGTGTCGGCAATTATTAACCGTTGCGGGTTAATTACCGGTGCTTGGCAAATGGGTAAAGTAGATCAGGGAGTTTGCGGTTTGTGGGTGGCGGCTCACTATTTTCAAAAGTCGCTGAATTATATCGGTTTTGGCGGCAGTGGGAAGCAAGTTAGGGATTTGCTGCACGTTGAAGATTTGTTGAGGTTAGTTAATTATCAGTTAGAACATTTTCCTGAATTTGATGGCGAAGTTTTTAATGTGGGCGGCGGTTTGAGCAACAGTCTTTCTTTAGTTGAGACAACTGATTTGTGCCAAAAGATTACGGGTAAATCGATTTCAATTAACCCTGTTTTGGAGGAACGCGCGGGGGATATTCCGATTTTTATTACGGATTCTTCTAGGGTGATGGAGAAAACAGGATGGCGGCCTGTTATTGGGCCGGAAGCAGCTTTGCAGGATATTTATGATTGGATTGCTGCTAATGAGGTGGTTTTAAGTTCGATTTTGTAGGGAGTTTTTTAATGGCAGATTGCAAATAGTAGGGTGCGTCGCTATGGGAAATTTCGCCACTATTTGAGTGACTAGAACCGACGCACCCTACGGCGAAATTTCATCCCCGTCTAAAATTCCCACCATTATTTTCATTAAATCCTCTAAATCGTCAGGCACTTTAAACAAATTGATATCTTGAAAAATAGTGTGCTGATTTCGGTCTAACTTGCCAAATCGCCAGACATCTCCCATTGTCACCGCACCGTAAAAGATATTTTGCTCTTCAACGTGAGACATCGCAATCAATTCTACAGCTAGTTGGGTAAATCCTCTAGTCATATCGTCGTTCTTTGCTTCAATGACTAGCAATTCTCGCTCGGATTTTACGAAATAATCTAAATTTCCCTTTAACCAGCTATTAACGTTGAGAGTATACTCAAATCGCAGTTGACATTTGCAGTACCGGATGATGTCCAGCAAAACTGGCGATACTAATGATTCTCTTCTAGCTGTTTCGCTGCTGAGACTGACAAAAAATAAAGTTTCTTTAATTCTTTGTTTGAGAAAAGCTATTTCTGCGAGTTCCCTAGGGGTATGCGGCAAAGACAACTCAGTTTTGATCAGCGAGTAATCAAATTCTGCTAAAATTTGATCCGTTTCGTAAGGTAACTCAAAGTATGAACGAAATGTATATTCTCGACCTTCCTGTAAGATTTTTTGCTTGGTCATTCTGTTTGAAATCGCCATGTATTTGTTTGTACATTATATATCAATTTTTCCAAGCTTAGAAGATGAGGAATAGCCATTTTTAACAGGACTCAGCATTTATCCCCAAACTTCTGTCAAATCCAAGACAAACCCCGGCAACACATCTTCACCGGACAAAGTAACAGGATTTTCCAGCACTTCTACATCTTGATTTTGCCTGTAAATTTCCACCTTTCTGTTTTTTCTATCTATCAACCAACCTAAACGAGCGCCATTGTTCATATACTCTTTCATCTTGGCTCGCAGCGGTTCCATGTTGTCAGTTTTAGAACGAAGTTCTACCACAAAATCAGGACACAAGGGAATAAAACTTTCTTTTTGTTTTGGGGTGAGCCCATCCCACCTTTCTTGACGCACCCAAGCTGCATCGGGAGAGCGATCTGCTCCATTGGGCAGGTGAAAACCAGTAGAAGAATTAAATGCTTTACCGAGTCTAGTCCGCCGATTCCACAGCCAGAGTTGCCCTTCTATATCCAGATTCCGATATCCTGTTTCGCCTCCGGTTGGTGGGTTCACGATTAATTCTCCTGTTGCTGTGCGTTCTAATTGTAACTCTCGATTGGCGATCGCCAATTCAACGAACTGTTCGTGGGTAACGGTGAGTGTTAGTGTTAGTGGAATATTGACGGGAAGGGCAGCGGATGATTGAGTTTGTGTCATCATTTTTGTCCTCAAGCTGATGCTTTAATGGCAGCTTCATCCTAATTGGACAAAGCCAGAAATGCGGGATACTTTGTAACTTTTATGATAACACTTAAAAGTGCCATCTACAAAGTGCGATCGCCCTTTTGTCCACCAAAGGTCGATCGCATCTGGTATCATAGAAAAAAAGTTCCCCGCCCCGACGCAAAAACATGATAACTTCTACAGTTGTTGCCCCATCGAAAATCTACTCTCTAGAAGCATGGATGGAAAGTCCACCGGATCGGCAAGAGTGGGTTGATGGCGAATTACTGGAGAAAAATGGCATAACTCTCAAGCATAGCAAGGTGCAAAGAAATCTTTACTTTTATTGGAGAAACTACAAAGAATCCAGCCGACAGGGAGAAAAAGTTTATACTGATGTTCCCTGCCGCACAAACAACCAGGGGCGCTATCCTGATGTTGCCTACCTTCCCCCGGAATTAGCAGCACAATTTGGCAATCTCAAAGTGCTGCCACAAAGTTTTCCTTTATGTGCTGAAATTGTTTCACCAACAGATTTGGCGGAAGATGTAATTGCTAAAGCTACAGAATATTTAGAATCGGGAAGTGAGGAAGTTTGGCTGGTATATCCTGAAAACCAATGGATTATTGTAGTAACAAAACAAACCAGAAGCATCTTTATTGCTGGGGAAGCTGTTAGCACTCAAATTGTTTTACCGGGTTTTAGTATTCCAGTAGATGAGTTATTAAAATGAGCGCTTTCCCTACATTCTCATTTTCAGCCTCCGACGGCAAGTGTCGATATTGAGGAAGATACTCACTTGTTGGGTTTCGATGCTTTAACAAACATTTGCCCTCCCAAAAACCGCCACAACCAAGGCAATTTTAAGTAAATTTTTAACAGCAAGGGCGAGGCCGGTCTGCCTTTCGTCGAAAAGGGCAAAAATCTCGGTACAATCAGGTCAATTTCAAACCCGACAGTTTGTAAAAGCTCTTGTAGCGATAAATGCGTTATCGGTAATTGATGGTCGATAAAATCGTAGTATTCCTTGTAGGAATATTTGAAATTAGGCTGAATTACCAATAGAGAACCGCTAGGCTTGAGGGCATCAAAGCAAAACGAGATAATTTCTACAAGTTCCTCTTTGTTGCGGAGGTGTTCAAAAAAGTTTGAGATAAAAATGCGATCGAACTGTTCGGTAAAAGATGTGTAATCTTCCAAATTCAACACATCAATATTAAGCACATTTACATCAGCATTAGCAAATAACTTTGAATCGGGATTAAGGTCAATTAAATATTTTTTTTTAGCCCGAATTTGATTGATAAACTCGCAGTAACCGCCGCCAATATCTAAAACGGTTGATTCGGGAGGAACATAATCTTGTAAGAATTCGTCAATTAAAACTTTCCATAGTGCCACCTTCGCTTGCATTTGTCGCAAATCAAAGCGGTTGGCATACAACTTTTTGAGATATGTGTCAGTTTTCATAGTAAAATAGCCTAGACTGAGTATGAGTTTATCACGCGATACAGCCAACTATGAATGTTATATCTACTGAAATACCGGAAGTTCTGATTATTGAGCCGAAAATTTTCGGAGACGATCGCGGTTTCTTTTTTGAGAGTTTCAATCACAAAGCTTTTGTAGAAAAAACAGGCGTGACGGCCGAATTTGTGCAAGACAATCATTCCAAATCTTCTAAAAATGTGCTGCGCGGTTTGCACTACCAACTGCAGCAGCCTCAAGGCAAATTGCTGCGGGTAGTTGCTGGCGAAATATTTGATGTAGCAGTGGATATTAGACAAAGTTCGCCGAATTTTGGAAAGTGGGTGGGGTGTTTGCTGAGTGCAGAAAATAAACGGCAATTTTGGGTGCCGGCGGGATTTGCACACGGTTTTTTAGTGGTTTCCCAGACTGCTGAAGTTTTGTATAAAACTACAGATTATTATGCACCGGCACACGAGCGGTGTATCCTGTGGAATGACCCCGATTTGGCGATCGACTGGCCGCTAGATGGTGCTCAACCCATCTTATCAGCTAAAGACCAAGCTGGACAAACGTTGAAAACAGCTCAAGTGTTTTGATTATGAAAATTTTACTCGCAGGTGGCAGCGGACAGCTAGCTCAAGAATTGCAGCCGATTTTATTATCTTCGGGAGAGGTAATTGCGGTCGATCGCACTCGCCTCGATTTATCCCAACCGGAAAGCATCCGTCAAGCAATGGCTGAAATTCAACCGAATTTAGTCGTCAATGGGGGTGCTTACACTGCGGTAGACAAAGCGGAAAGCGAACCGGAATTAGCAAACGCCATCAACGGCATTGCACCCGGAATTATCGCAGAAGAATGCGAAAAACTGGGAGCAAGTTTGATTCACTTTTCTACTGATTATGTATTTGACGGTAGCCACGGTTCTGCTTATCAGGAAACAGATTCTACGAACCCGCTGGGAACTTACGGCAAGTCCAAATTAGCAGGCGAGGAAGCAATTCGGCAAGCCGGAAACCGACATATTATTATTAGAACAGCCTGGGTTTACGGCAACGGTGGCAAAGGTAATTTTGTCAAAACCATGTTGAGGTTGGGAAAGGAAAGAGAAGAAATTCGAGTAGTAGCCGATCAGATCGGAAGTCCTACTTGGACGGGGGATTTAAGTGCGGCGACTTCGCAAATTATTCCTCTGCTTGGGCCAGAAAGTTTTGGGACTTATCAGTACACTAACAGCGGTGTTTGTAGTTGGTACGATTTTGCGATCGCCATTTTTGAGGAAGCAGCCAAACTCGGCTTTCCCCTAAAAATTCAGCGCGTAATTCCCATCACCACCTCCGAATATCCGACACCCGCAAAACGTCCCGCTTTTTCTGTCCTCTCTACAGTAAAAATATCAGCACTTCTAGGCACGTATCCTCCCCACTGGCGGCAAGGGCTCAGACAAATGCTGGCAAGAGAAGTGAAATAAAAATTCGAGTAAATCTGTAAAGTAGCCAGAAACCGGGTTTTTTCACCAAAATACTTGGTTCAAACCCTCAATCAAGTAAAAAACCCGGTTTCTTTAATCCCAGCGCGTACAACTTAGCCCAAATCGATTAAAAATATCGCCATCTACCAATCCATGAAAGTCAAGCAACAATATATTTTAATTGCCGCATCAATTCTCGGAATTCTAATACCAGCGTCATATATTTTGTACTTGATATCGCAAGCGGGAGACTTGTCTAATTTTGATTATTGGTGGATGACATGGAATTTTTATTCTGTAGACGGTTTCTCTACCAATCCTTTTAATTGGATATTTCGGGCGAACGAGCATTTTGTCTTGATTCCGGCAATTATTTATGGCTTGAATATAGTTGTCACCCAAGGTTCAAATATTGGTTTGTGTTTAGTTGCCTGGTTCTTGGCTTGGATTCAGTGCCACGTATTAATTGCTCTGCTGCCGTTAAATTTGAGGCGTTTTCCCCTGCAATTTATCTCGCTACTCCTTTGCATTTCTATTTTTAATTTTACTCCGGCGGCGGCTCACAATTGGATGCGGGGATTCAGTGGCGTTCACTGGATAATTGCTAATTTATTTGTGATTTGTTCGATATATTGTTTGCAATCCTATGCGACTTTGTTGGGTACACCGGGGGCGGGCACGGGGGCACCGCCCCTACGGAATGGTTGGGTAATTGGCAGCATTGTTTTTGGCGTTTTAGGCTGTATTAGTTACAGCACTCCTTTAGCTTTGTGGCCGATATTGTGTGCGGCTGCTGTTGTGCTGCGGTTTCCTCGGCGAATAACTTATTTGTATTTCATTGCTTCGATTGCGGTGATTGGCATTTATTTTTTAACTTATAAAACTCCATCTCATCACCCTTCTTTAACTAAAATTAACCCGCTCAAAACTCTCGAATATATTCCCACTTATCTCGGCGGAATTTTTAGCGAAAATATTATTGTTGCTTCAATTATTGGTATAATTGGTTTGATTGCAACGACGGGTTTTGTGGGTTATTGGCTATTTGTAAAAAAGGTCGATCGCCCGGATTGGCTGCCTTGGCTATCAATCCAACTTTACACGCTGCAAACGGCCTTAATGGCCGCTGTCAGTCGATCGGGATTTGGCGTCGAACAAGCCACCGCTTCCCGCTACGCCACACTCCCAGCTTTGTTTTGGATGAGTACAATTGTGCTGACAGTATTGTGGGTGCGCGAGTTGCAGCCAACACCAAGAATTCAAGGGCGTTGGCTGACACCGCTGTTTGCAGTCGCCACAGTCGCGATTATTTTAATGTACGGGGTGGGAGGCGAAACTGCAATGGCGATCGCCCGCAGAGCAACCTATCAACCGTTAGTAGCATTATCACTGCAATTAGGCATCACCGATGTAACCCTAATTAAAGACCGCGTAGGCAATAAACCCGCCGCTTTTGTCGGCTTAATCGACGCATTAAAAACTAACAACTTAGTGCCATTTAACCGAGACATCAAAAAACACAATTTTTGTGCAGCATTAGACACAAAACTCGACGCAAATTTACTGTCAGCGCCCAAAGACGGAGTACCCGGATATTTTGATACAGTAACTAAACTCGCACCCGCCGCCTCCAGAGTAATTGGCTGGGTAGGAGACCCCGAAAACAATGTAAAATGTATTGCCATTCTCAACCAAGAAAATGTCGTTCGAGGTTTCGCCATGTCAGGATTTCCCCGCCCAGATTTAGTTAAATTATTTGGCCATTCCTACGAATTCGCAGCTTGGAGAGGATACATTCAAACATCACCAACAGATAAACTATTGACAGCCTATGCCTCCTTTAAAAACCGCAAAGATTGGGTAGCCTTGCGAAACTCCCAAGTTATCAACAAAAACTAAAAAACCTCTCTTTCTCCTCCTCTGCGCCCTCTGCGCCCTCTGCGGTTAATAAAAAAATCTCATTGACAACACAAATGAAATAGAATAGCCCTATGCCAAAACATCTCAGCTTCGTAATCCCAGTTCACAACGAAGAAGCCACCCTCAAATTACTGTTTGACAAAATCCAAATTGTCATGTTCCAAACAGCAATTGACAGTTACGAAGTCATTTTCATAGATGACGGTAGCCGCGATTATTCCTGGCAAGAAATCACCGATTTAGCCAACAAACATCCCAAACTAATTAAAGCGATTAAAATGCGCCGCAACTTTGGCAAATCCGCCGCGCTTTCAGCAGGATTTCGCAATGCAGCAGGGATAATTATCTTTACTCTCGATGCTGACCTTCAGGATGACCCCGCTGAAATTCCCAAATTCTTACATCATTTAGAATCGGGATTTGATTTAGTTTCCGGTTGGCGAAAACAGCGGAACGACCCGCTTTCTAAAACTTTGCCTTCCAAGCTGTTTAATGCCGTTGCGTGTTTGCTGACTGGGGTGCAAATGCACGATATGAATTGCGGTTTTAAAGCGTATCGTAGGGAAGTTTTGCAGTCGATTAAATTGTACGGAGAATTGCACCGCTACATTCCGGCTTTAGCAAACAATTTAGGGTTTAAAATTGGCGAAGTAGTCGTGGAACATCATCCGCGCAAGCACGGAAAATCAAATTACGGCTGGGAACGTTATGCGCGGGGATTTATTGATTTGTTGACGGTGTTAGCCACGACGCAATATTTGCACAAACCGGGTCATTTGTTTGGAGGTTTGGGATTGTGTTTTGGGTTGGTTGGAACTGTTTCGCTGAGTTATTTGATAGTTATTTGGTTTCTGAATTTGGCGGGGATGAATTTTGGGCCGATCGGGAATCGACCTTTGTTATTTTTTGGGATTTTGTGTACAATTCTGTCGGTGCAGTTGATTTCTTTGGGGATTTTGGCTGAGTTGATGGCGCGGAATGTGGATGCTGATTATGTGGATAAGCAAATTAGCGAAATTATTGATGATTCGGGTTTTGATATTTAACCGCAGATTTGATTCGGCGGTTGAAACCGCTTCTATACAAACAAAGTCTGCCTTCGCAGACTGAATAAATATCTCATGTTTTGAAGAAGAGTATTATCTAATTTTAAACAGTATCCATTTGCCTTCTCGATCTACTATTTCTCCGTCAATATTTGGATGCCAATCGCTGCGAGTGAGGATATAATCGGCATGATAGTTTTTGGCTACTTTGACTAAATCCGCACTGCTGCGGCGGATGAAAAAGTCATTTCCTCCCCAAATCATTTGCGGGTTTAAGGGAACTCCTAAAACAGCTTCCATGCGATTTTGCCATTCTTTGATGCCTTTTTCTGTCAGGGGAAAGTTCTTGAAATTAACTACTATAGCTCTCTGAGAGAAAAACTGGAAGCTGGTAACTGAAGGTGGAATTAATACCAGTGCATCTTGACTGCTAATTTGTGAAAATCGCACCGCTAATTTGTTTACGTCGTCGCTGGGAACGGCATTAATATTAACTTTTTTTTGAAATATGTCTAACATTGGTTTTGGTAAAATGCCTGCTACCCCAAAAACCAAGATCGCGGTAGTTGCTAAAGCTAAGGCATGGGTGAGAATTTGTTTGATTGGTTTAGAAATGGATGTTTTTTCTAAAATAAAAGGCAAGGCAATAATTGAGAAAAGGATAGGTATGCTAATTATACGATCGCCTATTATTTCTCCTGAATTAGTCAGCGGATATATCAAGCTGAAAGTTAATGTTCCTGCTGTGAAAATCCACGGCAAAATAGTGTAGCGTTTGGGAATTATATATTTTTTGCTTTGCCAAATTGATAAAAATACAAATAAGGCTAAAAATAAAATACCTCGGTCAGGTAAAGTGAGGATAATTAACAGCAGCAAACCAATAGCTAGCTGTTTTGCTTGGTAAAGTCGATCGACTAGCAAGCTGATGGCAATAAATATGATTATTTGAGCAAAAGGTACGGTTCTAGCTAACTGGAGTTTGGCAATTAAAGCCACTGGGTAAACTTCTACAAATACATAATTAAGCAGCAGCCCAAAAATTGAGGTACTAATAATTACAGAAAAGTTAACTTTGTCTTCTTGGCGCAGTGAATCGGCAGTTTTGATGCACAATAAGCCACCAATGATCAAACATATAAAGTTGAACCAACTCCAAATATTCCAATTTGACGGGAGGATGTGGTGAGGATTCCGTACTTTTGCGTGAATGTATACAAACTCAGCATTCTCAATAGTTTGAGTGCCGGTAGTACCTGTTAGTAACATTGGCAAATAAACGATACTTGCCATTGCTGCTAAAAGTGCGATCGCCAAAATCAATGTTTTAAACTTCCGCTGTTTTACCGATTCAATAAATAAAACGGGAACCATCATCAATCCCGGCAACAAGCCAACTAAAAATTGCAGCAAACAACCCAGCCCAAAAAAGAAATATCCTGTCAGCCATTTTTGGCGCAAACTAAAGTAAATTCCCCAGATTGCGAAGGCCATCGCGAAGGTACTGGGTACTGATTTTGTGGAAAATATCAGCGTGTTACCAACATCTGTAAATGAAGCGGCTATACATAAAAAAGCCATCGCTGCTGCTGGCAGTTTGGAATTAGTATAGATATTGATAATTGCGTAGCAAGCTAGGATAAAGGAACCGAAGGCTAGGAATTGATAAATAAAATGCACCAACGGAATACTTAACCCTAAGTTGGCTAAGAAATAAATGATATAATAATAGTAGGATCTCGGATTAAATTTAACCATTTCCTGAACATGATAGTCATTTTTGTAGAGTTCAGGATTTAGCAGCGATTGGATTTGTGGCAATTCTGGAAAGTTGCCTCCAATGGGGAAAATATAGCCAGTTGCCATCAGGGAACCGATGATGACAAAAGTATAGAGAGATAGATTAAAATACCAGTTTGATTTTTGATGGTTCTGCATTGAGGGTTCAATTTACCTATTGACAGCTAAATTATTAATCTCCAGTTGGCATTGGTTTGTTAAATCCTGTTTGCTGCTACTCAATACCTCAAGCAGCAGATAAAGGGGATTTTTGCCCTCAACTAATAGATTTAAGCCGATCGCACTTTTTTGACTATCAGCCATCTCTGCTGAGTCTACTAATTTACCTTGCTTGTCCCACAACGTCAAGCGCAGGGCAATTCCCGGACATTGTTTGTTAGGTAAATTGAGTTTGCCGGTAACTTTTACTTTGTCTGAGATGGAACCTAAATACAGAAAAGATGTATCGAGTTTCTTGCTGTTTTTAATTGGATGAGTTACAATATTATATAGGTTATCCGATTCTTGACTCACTGAATAATTGGCAGTTGTGTAGATTGATTGATGCAAACTAATCCAATCTAACTGCGTGCCTGGTCGATCGACTATTTGCCGCTGCATCGCCTCCAGAGTCCTAACTGCCGTTGCTGTATCAGTCGGTCGCATCCTCCGGTAAACGCTGAGTGTCACGCCGTTTTCTAGCTTAAACTGTTCCGGTAGCAATTGGAAATCGCGGGCAATTTCCCAGTTTTGAGTAAAGGCATCGTACACAACTTTAACAACATCTTGTTCGTGCGATCGCAAAACTTGTTCGTCCGTCGATAACACCTGCTGAAAAGGTACAGCAACCACCGCATATTGTGACTGCAACAACTCCGGTAGCGGGTAAGTATCGCGCGAGTCAATTTGCGGCCTCCCGATTGTATTTAACTTCCACCAACCCTCCGGCGGGTTTAATTTGCGGTTAGCTTGTCTGAGTATGTTAGCATTGAAATTGTTAGAAGCACCGGCAATATAAATCGGTTCTTCGTTGGGTGCTGATTTTCGCAGAAACTCTACTAATTTTACAACTTCGTCGTAGTCCGATCGCACTAACGGCGGAAAATTACCCACAAACAGTCTTGGCAAATCAATTTTGAGAGGAATTAACCCGACTGCGGCATTTACAACCAGGTACAAACCCGCCGCGCCCAGCATGAAATACCGGACTTTTCCCTTGAGTGTCAGCCAAGTTGTCCAGAAAAATGTAGATAGTCCTAAAAGTGCGATCGGTGTAATATGAATTGTATAGTGCAAGTAGCCGTAACGCAAGACTAACAGCCATTCAATCAGCGACAAAACCCCAAACAACGAAACAAAAATAGCCGCCGCCGGAACCAGGATTCTGGTGAGAATTCCCGCCGAAAAACCAATCAGTACCAGCAGCCAAGTTCCCAAACCGTAAAAATCCGCATAACGAGTTAAAATATCATTTACAGGCAAACTCCAAGCGACATACAAATTGCGGTAGTCAACCGTCAGAGCACTGCGAGTAAAATCTCCCGCTACCAACATTAAAATAGTCAAGCTAGTTGCAGCTATCAAACCCAATTTTACACCTGATTCAAACAAGTATCTGTAGGGAAACGACACTGCCACGTCCTTGTCTTTGGGAGATGACAATGCGGTTTTTTTACGGTATATTAGTATAATAAACTCGATGAAAGCCTGTAAAGCCGCTGCACCAAAAAATGCGATCGCACTATAAGCAAAATGGCGCCGCAACAGAATGGCCGCCGCCAGCAAAAACCCAATTAATGGGATTTTCCACCAAGATTTCAGCTTAACATCCTGCAAATAAACCAAAATTGCCAAGGCTACAAACACACAGCCGCCAGTATCCAGATATCCCCGCAGAGTCGGTATCCAACTCATAGGAATTAATAAACTCAGCAGCACCGTTGACCAAAACACCCGGCGGGGATAAACTGGAATTAGCTTGGCAGAAATTGCCCCCAACAACAGGCGAAACGGCAGCACATAAATCAGGGATACGCTGAGAATGTAACTCAGCCGAGACTTGCCAAATAAGAGAATAAACGGCACTAACGGCAGAGAAATTAACAGGTTTTTTTCCTTAGATAGCGATTCTATAACTCCGCGCCATGCTTTATCTGGCGAGTCTCGAAATAAATTTGCCGTGTTGACTGTAGCAGTATTGTATCCCGCGTAATCCCACCAATAAAAAGTATGTTCGCTAGATACATAGATTGATGTTACTGCAACTGTGACTAGAACAAGCACAAACAGGAAAAAGCCATCAATTAGAAATTTTCGAGGCAATTTAAAAGAAACAAAATCAAATAATCCCATCAGTCTAGCAACCCTAAATAACTCCTAAACTTCCTCTTTCTCTCTTGCTTCGCGCCCTTCGCGCCTTCGCGGTTCGTTAACTTACCTTAAAACAGTACCTTGCAAAAAATCCTCCAACTTTTCTGCATATTGCCGATTCGCGATCGCGCTTGGATGAATGTCATGAGGTAAATTATTATTGGCAGGTATTTTCAAATCAACCGAAATATCCGCCGTAGCAATTCCCTCCTGACTTAACTCCCCCAACATCTTAGCAGAACCCGCATTAATTCCCGCAACAACTAACTTAACACTGTTAGCCTCAGCCACACGGTGAAACTCTTGAATAATTGCCTTAGAAAGGTCACGGCTTCTATACAACCCCTCTTCAAATTGATTGTAATTAACCTCCCAAAAATGGCTGAATGCAGAAACCCGCATCAGCGGGAACTCGCGATATTCAAGTTTGGCCATGCTGTAGGTAAAATTATTTTCTTTATTCAGCCTCGCATCGGGCTGAAATAGAATACCGAGTTTATTCCAAGCAGCCATTTGCTTTCTTCTCGCCCTTAACAAAGTATTGCGGCGGTCATGAAATCCCGCATAAGCAATCACCGCAATTTTGGGTTTATTTCCTTGTTTGAGTGCTGCTTTGAATTGAATCAATGAGTGCAGCGTTCCGTAGCCGTTAACGCCAAAATTCACTATTTCATATTTGGGTAATTTCTCTTGCAACAACCAAGCATAAGTTTCGCTATCATTCAATGACCAACCGTAGGTAAAAGAACAGCCAAATATCGAAATTTCCGGCTTTTTTGACGATAAATTGTAAGTAGTGAGGGGATGTGTGATTCTTAAACTATTATTGAGATGAGTTGTATTAAATGAGTAATTGCCGTTAATTATCACCTTGAATTTTCCAGGCAAATGTTTGTAGCCGAGTTCCGAATCTTTAGTGAAAAAGTTACCTTTTGGTTCGACCGCAACATCAACATTTTCTATTTGCCAGGGTTTGTATCCCGCAACTCGCAAGACAATTTCAGCCGTAGTGGTAGATAAAAAAATTGGAAAAATTAGATATGTTATTAATCTGAAAATAGAGGTTTTAATAAATTTTTTTTTCATAATTTATCGTAGGGGCGGGTTTCACCAACCATATCGGCGTAAGACCAACAATATAATAAACCCGCCCCCGCCCAACGAATAATCGGAATCTACATTTTTTTGGATGATCTCGAACATCAGGTTAATCTAGATTATCGGTTGTGTGGGGGCGGGTTTATTTAAATTGTTTGTGAACATCAAATATTGTTTGTAAAACCCGCCCCTACAGGCAATTGTAGGGGCGGATTTCACCAACTATCTATGTCTAAAACAAACAATCTCGTAAACCCGCCCAACCGAGGGATTAATTCCTAATAACCAGGCTCCTCCTCGTACTCAGGAGTCTTAGTCTTCTCAGGGATATTCACCCGAGGAGCCTGGTAAGGCTTCGGTGCCTCATCGTCAGCCCAAGCATCCGCCTCCACATCATCCTCGTACTCGTACTGCACCACCGGCTGCTTCGGGCGAGAAATTTCCGCGCGAGTGTACTGCGGCTTCTCCTCGTACTCCTCCTCGTAATCGTCCTCCTCACCGCCCCAATTATCCTCTTCGTAATCGTCGTAATCGTCGCTTATTGGCTCAGGCTGCTGTACCTGCACCGCGCGCATCGGCTGGCGAACCGCAGGCCGATTCCACTCTAAATCCTCATCCCAAGGAACTTCCTCCACCGCAGGCGCAGCTACCCGGCTCCGCATTTCCGGTGCAGGTATCCGCACCCCCGGGCCCAATTGATTTCCCGTAGCCACGGGTTTCGGATAATAACCTGCCTCGTCCTCTTCTCGTTCCCAAGGTGCTTGGCCCAAACCAACGCGCTCCAGCAAACCCACACTAAGCTGCCTGAGCCTTTCCTCGGAACCTTCAAACACAATCAAGCGATTCGGGCCGCTGCTGACAATTTCTTCAATCCCCAACTCGTAAGTGCTGAGAACTTGGTCGGGGATTTGGGGGATTCCCAGGGAAGCGATAATTATAGAAACTAACTTACCGTCTTCGGGATCGAACCTAAAGCCCCGTACCCTACCTAAAAGTTCGCCAGTTTCGGTAATAACTTCGCTGTTAATCAAAATGCTGTAGACTTCAACATCAACATCATCTTCGATCGCGCTCTCATCTTCCACCAACAGCACGTCGCCGATTTCGCTGACATTGCTGAGGAACATAAACCTCGGCATTCCAGCGACCGCGAATATATTATCACGCAGACCGATCGCCACAACTTCCCGCCGATCGATGTCCACCCACAATTGACTAACCACCCCCAAGCGTTTACCTCTGTCGCGGGTGATGACTTGAGTGCCGAGAATATCGGAGCGTTGGCAAATTTGTTCTGATGTCATTCTAAGTTTAGTCCTGATTTATCATAAAAATGGGCCTAAAACCCCCGTGCTTCTAGCACGGCTTTGCTGTATGCTTGTAGTAGTGGAAAGGTAATCAACCACTCTAAAAACCTAGCTGTCAAAAGACAAAGCGCTGAACCTTGAAAATTGAATCTAAGCGGTTCTACTGCATTTTTCTAGACTCCACCTCGCAGTAGGTAAAAGATTCAGAGGAGCTAGACAAACAGCATTTGAAGCGAATTTGCTTCAAACTGAAACAGGACTTGCCTAAAAGCAAATAGGGTAGGGCATACCCGAATTAACTCTTGGGGAGAGTCCCACCTCTGGGCTAGAGACTTCAAGGAATCTAGTTTAAGTGGTCTCGGTGAGCCAAGAATCCTCGTACCTTCAGGTCGAGGAGTGTCAATAAGTACATATATCACTCAACACGATCGTCAACCGACACTCCGGGACTACAACTTCAGTCAGTCGATTTTAGATTTTAGATTTTAGATTTTAGATTTACTCCACAGAGGAATGTGGGAGCTGGAACTAGGGTCTAAAATTTTGATCTATCCACGACTGTTGTCGGCGGCTTGTACCCGTTTTTGGGTAGGGTCATCAACAGAGACTCCGGGACTACAACTTCAGTCCTATGACTTGAGTATAAGCTCCCCGTGCTTGAGTAACACCAATTGTACGCTCAGCCGATTGAATCATAGGTCGCCGCAAACTCACAACAATAAACTGGGCTTGTTCAGACTGTCGTTTTATCATTCTAGCTAATCGCTCCACATTTGCCCCATCCAGAAACATATCCACTTCATCAAAAGCGTAGAACGTAGACGGGCGGTAGCGTTGCAGCGCAAAAATAAAACTCAGCGCCGTCAACGACTTTTCGCCTCCAGACATGGAAGCCAGTCGCTGTACGGGTTTGCCCTTCGGGTGAGCGACCAAATTCAAGCCACTGCTGAAGGGGTCTTCCTGGTCATCTAGCTGGAGATAGCCATCGCCTTCGGAAAGTTCCGCAAAGATAGTCTGGAAGTTCTCGTTAACCGCGTCGAAAGCTTCTTTAAAAGCGCGTCGCCTGAGTGTGGTAAAGTTTTCGATTCTCAACAGCAGTTCAGTGCGTTCTCCTTCCAATGTCGTCAATTTTTGACTTAATTCTTGAAGGCGTTCTTGAGTGCGGTTGTACTCTTCCAAGGCTAGCATATTGACTGGTTCTAAAGCTTGAATGCGTTTGGCGATCGCCTTTACTTCCTGCTGCAATTCGGTCAAATTGGCTTTCTCGACATTTTCAGGAATCGACGGCACGGGGTCGGGCATTTCCGCCCGCTGCGTTTCCAAGAGAGTGCGGATTGCGGCCAATTGTTCCCGGCGTTCTTGCTGGGTTTCGTGGAGTTTTTGCAACTGCCATTGTAACTGTTGTTTGGCTAAATGCTGTTCTCGCAATTGAGATTCCGCCCGATCGCGCTCTCCCTTTTCCACGCCCAATTTTTCCTCAATTTCCCCCAAAGCCGCCTTAGCTGCGGCAATTTGTCCATCGAGTTCTAACTGCTGCGAAACAATGCGATCGAGTGCATCCGCCCCCGCGTTTTGCTGCAATTGCCATTCCTGCAATTTCTCGCTGCCTTCCTTAATTTTCTCTTCCAAACGCCCGAATTGATTTTCCAAGTCTACAAGGCGCTGCTGGACGTTTCTCAGAGCCAATTCTCGCTCTTGGAGTTGCGCTTCCAGAGCGCGCAAACTCGATTGCATTTGCTGCCATTCGCTGTGACTGTTCGACTCTTCCAACTGCGCCAAAGTTTGCCGGTACTGCTGCAATTGAGTTTCCTGTGCGGGCAATTCTCGTTCCAGCAACTGCAATCTCGATCGCGAATCAGTTAATTCCTGTGTGTTTTTCGCAATTTGCGATCGCACTTGTTCCTGTTGCCCTTGCAAATTCTTAATTTCTGACTCCAACTGTTCCAATCGCAACTGATTTTCGCGCAAATTCTGTTTCGCTTCCATCAATTCTTGGCTGCGAGTTTTCACTGCAATAGACGCGCGATCGATCGCAATTTTGCACCGTTCCAAAATCCGCTCAATTTCCTCCAACCTTTCTTGCAAAGACGCGATCGTCCGCGCTTCACTAGCAGCCTCACTAGCCTCAACCGTGCCAAAATGCAAAGTAGATCTATTAGTAGAACTTCCCCCAGTCATCGCCCCGCTAGTTTCCAAAATTTCCCCGTCCAAAGTGACAATCCGGTACTGTCCCAAATAGCGGCGAGCATCGCTGAGGTTGCTAAACACAACCGTACTGCCAAAAACGTAAGCAAAAATTTCCTGATACCGGGAATCGCAGTCAATCAAATTAACAGCCGCATCCACAAACCCAGCCGCGCGCCGCAAATTTTCATTCACCGAATACCTGCCGCCCCTAATCTTATTCAAAGGCAAAAACGTCATCCTTCCCGCCCGTTTTTGTTTCAACAATTCGATCGCAGCAGCAGCCACGCTGTCATCTTCCACCACCATATTTCCCATGCGCCCGCCCGCCGCAATTTCCAGCGCCAACTGATAGCGCGGTTCTACCCTACCCAGTTGAGCCACCAAGCCACAAACTCCGCCAATCCCGCTTTGCGCGACAATTTTTGCAGTAAACGTTCCCGTCGCTTCTTGCATTGCTTGAAACTGCACCTCTAGTTTGTCTAATTTGCGCTGTCTTTCCCGCTGTTCTTCCAACAAACGAGTTTGAGTTTCCTGTTGCAGTTGCAATTCTTGTTCGGCTTCGACTAAAATCTGATTTAGCGATTCTACTTGCAAAGATGCCACGCCTTTGGTTTCCACAAGGCGAGATTGTTGCTCTTTTTTCGCTGCAATTTCCTGTTCCAATACTTGCAGCGATTGGTTTTGTTCTTGAATTTGACTTTGCAGGCGATCGGCTCTTTCTCCGATAGTAGCTTGTTCTGTACGCTGCGGTTCCAAAGTTTGTTGAATTGTTTCGATTTGGCGGTGCAGTTCCGTTTGCTGCTGTACCCAAGCTTCGGCCGTCGAGGCGATCGCATTTGCAACTTCCCGACTTTCATCTAAACTTTGCTGGGCTGCGTCCCGCTGTTCCTGCAAACTTCCTGTTTGAGACTTAACATAAGATATTTCTATCTCAATTTGCTCCAAACTTTGCCGGAATTGGCGAACTTCTTCCTCGGTTTGTGCTATGTTAGCAGCTATTTGCCCAGCAGTTTTTTCCAAATCCTGTTTGCGGTTTTGCAGTTGCCGCCGTTCCGCTTCCTGAGTCGCAATCGTCGCTTGCAAAGCCAACAATTCCGACTCTCCCAAAGCTTTAACGCGGGCATTCAGCGCGTCGAGTTCCGCCGTTGCTTCTTGAATTTGGGTACTAATTGCTTGCAGTTGTTCGGTGAGAGATGCAGAAGTGCGATCGCCCGTTTCGATTTGTTCTCGCAGCTTCCATTCTTGCTGCTGCAATTGGCGGAATTTCAGCACAATTTCCCATTGCGACTTTTCTTGAAATTCCGCCCGCAATTTTTGATATTTTTCCGCTTTTGTGCGATCGGAAGCCAGTCTATCGCGCTGAGAAATCAGCTCTTTTTCCACAATACTGCTGCGTTCTTCCACCTCCTTAACTTCATCCAACTTCTGCCTAGCTAAAGAGATTTTGCGATCGAACTGAGCCACCCCAGCCAATTCGTCAATGATTTCTCTTCGTTCCTTAGAATTCATCGAAATAATGCTGGTAACGTCTCCTTGCAGGACGACGTTATAGCCTTCGGGATAAATTCGCAAGCGGTTGAGTTGTTCGTGAAGTTGAGTCAGCGTGCAAGGTTGACCGTTAATGTAATAAGTTGAAGTGTAAGTACCTTGGCGAGTTACCCGAAGTTTGCGCGTCACACTCCACTCATCCGGTTTGGGATTTTGGATTTTGGATTTTTTATTAGTAGCGAGTAGTTGTCCGTTGTTGTCTTGAGTTGCTGCGATTTCAATCTCTTCTACGTCTTCAACAGATAACTCATCCGATTTTGGATTTTGGATTTTTGATTTTCGATTGACAGGAGATGATTGGCCGTTGTTGTCTAGAGTTTCGGCAGTTTCTATCCCTTCGGCTTCTGCAACTAGAGGCGATTCTTGATTGACAGGAGATGATTGGCCGTTGTTGTCTAGAGTTTCGGCAGTTTCTATCCCTTCAACTTCCTCTGCTTCAACAGATAACTCATCTGCTGCATTTTCATCCTCATCTTCATCCTGCGCGAACCATTCCTCCCCCACATCTTCCAGGGCAAAAGTCGCAGTCACGCTAGCTTCGATCGTACCGCGTTTGTTTTGGGCGCTGTTCACCAAATCCGGCAAACGTTCAGCCCGCATTCCCTTAGAACTCGAAAGTCCGAGACAAAACAGCAAAGCGTCGAGGATGTTGGACTTCCCAGAACCGTTGGGCCCGGAAACCACAGTAAAACCGGGCAGCACGGGAATGGCCGTCGTGCCGCCAAAAGATTTAAAGTTAGTCAGTTCGATCCGCTTAATGTGAACCATATGCTAGGAGTAGCTTTGGCTCTAGGTTGTTGTCACAGGGTAGCACAGGCAATGGGGCGATCGACAATGTGTTAACTTTCTAGCATTGTTGATCGAACCGATATCTTACACCTTCGTCAACAACCCAGCCGGCTTTTACTTCAAAAGATCGTTGACAAAAGTACAACATCTGCGATCCGAGCGACCGCTACAGATGAACGTAAATTTTGATACAAATAATTTCATGAGACTCGATCGACATTATTTATGCGATTAAACCTGAAAGCCTTGTCCCGATTGAATCCCAGCAAATATAATTCCCGGAATTCCTAATGTTACCCCTAGACATATAAAAACTTTCCGGTAAAATCGAACCAAAATTAATAATGTATAAAGTAACGAAGCGAATTATGGAGGGCAAACCCATTACACCAGCTCAGAACTCATCTAACCTGTCAGCTTCACCTGAAAGCGACCAACAAGTATTGCAAATTTGGGGTCGCCAGCCCCTTAAAGGACATATCAAAATCAGCGGCGCCAAAAACTCGGCCTTAGTCGTCATGGCAGGAGCCCTGCTATGCCCAGAGGATTGCCGTCTCCGCAACGTTCCCGGTCTAGTCGATGTCGCCCGCATGGGGCAAATTCTCTCGGCTGTAGGAGTCAAATTACAGCAGCACGGCGACGTTTTAGACATCAACGCCAGCAGCCTCATAGACGCTCAAGCCCCCTACGAATTAGTCAGCCAACTGCGGGCGAGCTTCTTCATCATCGGGCCACTGCTAGCACGTTTGGGATTTGCCAAAGTGCCCTTGCCCGGTGGGTGTGCCATCGGTGCGCGACCCGTTGAACTCCACGTTCGCGGTCTGCAAGCCCTGGGTGCCGAAGTCCACATCGACCACGGCACGGTTCACGCTTACGTCAAAGGGCCGAACCGCCGCCTGAAAGGAGCCAAAATTTATTTGGACTACCCCAGCGTCGGCGCAACTGAAACTTTGATGATGGCGGCGACTCTGGCTGAAGGAGAAACCGTGATTGAAAATGCGGCTCAAGAGCCGGAAGTCGCAGATTTGGCGAATTTCTGCCGCGCAATGGGAGCAAAAATTCAAGGCGCTGGCACGAATACGATCGTCATTTCGGGAGTTCCCAAGCTGCACGCGGTAGACTATTCAATTATTCCCGATCGCATTGAAGCCGGAACATTTTTAGTAGCCGGAGCCATCACTCACTCGGAAATCAGTTTGTCGCCGGTAATTCCCGACCACCTGACCGCAGTCATTGCCAAATTGCAGACAATTGGGGCGAAAATTATTGCAGAAGCCCCTGACATTTTGCGGATAGTTCCCGGCCAAACTCACTCGGCCACAGACATCGAAACTCTGCCTTATCCCGGTTTCCCCACAGATATGCAAGCTCAGTTTATGGCTTTGCTGACGCTGAGCGAAGGCGACAGCTTGATCAAAGAAACCGTGTTTGAAAATCGCTTGCGCCACGTAGCAGAGCTCAACCGCATGGGCGCGGACATTCGCCTTAAAGGCAATGTAGCGATTGTGCGCGGAGTGTCGCGGCTGTCGGGTGCGCCGGTAGTAGCAACAGATTTGCGGGCTTCGGCGGCGTTAGTGTTAGCGGGACTTGCCGCCGATGGTGTCACCACCATCAGCAGCTTGCAGCACTTAGACCGCGGCTACGAGCAGTTAGAGGTGAAACTGCAAAAATTGGGAGCTAAGTTGCGGCGCGTCAAAGAGGGTACAGACCCGGCGACTGCTGAGGCTCCTGTCAATCCAGTGCGATCGGGTTTAAACTGTTAATTAGTCAGTTGACCGTTGACTGTTGACTGTTGACGGTTAACTGTTGACGGTTAACTGTTGACGGTTAACTGTTGACTAAGGAATAATCACTACAATGTCGAACATACCGCTCATCGGTTTAAAAGCAGACCAGTTTCGCCACCCGCTAGACTTGGAAGCCACCAGCACTCTCAAACAACTGCCCGGTCTGGATTTGATCGTGCGGCAGTTGCTGGGACAACTGGGCGAACAGTTTTTCATGCTGGAAAATCTGGCTTCCAGCGTCCAAGTCGGCGAAAATCAATTGCCCCACCTGCATCAATTGCTGTTGGATGCCTGCAAAACTCTGGATTTGGAAGCGCCGCAGCTTTATGTCCGCCAGCATCCGATGCCAAATGCTTACACCTTTGCGATGCGGGGAAAGCAGCCTTTTGTGGTGATGCACACTTCTCTGATTGATTTGCTCACAGACGAGGAAGTTAAGGCAGTAATTGCTCACGAGTTGGGGCATTTGAAGTGCGAGCACGGAGTTTACCTGACTCTGGCTAATTTAATTGTGTTGGCGGCCGGTCAAATTTCGCCTGTGGGAGCCGTGCTGGCGCAGGGTTTGCAGGCGCAAATGTTGGAATGGTTGCGGTGTGCGGAATTTACGTGCGATCGCGCCGCCTTGCTCGCCACCCAAGACCCAAAAGTGGTAGCATCGGTGCTGATGAAACTGGCCGGAGGTTCGCCGACTTTAGCTTCCAAACTGAATGTCGATGCGTTTTTGGCGCAGGCGCGGGCCTACGACGACCTCAGCAGCACTCAACTGGGAGAAATGCTCAAACAAGCTCAGACGGCTCAGTTGTCCCATCCTGTACCAGTATTGCGCGCCAGAGAGATCGATCGTTGGGCAAGTTCAAAAGATTATGAATCTTTGCTTGCAGGAAATCGATCGGTGTGTTATGATGGTGAAACCCAAAAGGGCGGGTGGCGAAATTGGTAGACGCATCAGACTCAAAATCTGACACCGAAAGGTATGAGAGTTCGATTCTCTCCCCGCCCACTGCTAAAAAAGCTTAATAAATCTAGGGTTCCAGATGATAAGTCTGGAACCCTAATTTATACTGGGCATCGGGAATCGGGAATCGGGCATCGGGAATCGGGCATCGGGCATCGGGAATCGGGAATCGGGAATCGGGAATCGGGCATCGGGAATCGGGAATCGGGCATCGGGAATCGGGCATTGGTAACTAATGACAACAGTCAACAGTCAACCGTTAACAGTCAACAGTCAACAGTCAACAGTCAACAGTCAACAGTCAACAGTCAACAGATTTTATGGGTGAAATCGCCGCTTTAGGCGCTGCATTTGTCTGGGCTCTAGCTTCCACCATCTGGCAGCGAGTGGGACAGCAACTCCCCGCAGTCGTGCTAAACTTGCTCAAAGGCGCGATCGCCCTTTTCATGCTCCTTGCCACTGTACTAATATTAGGCAAACCCTTACCCGCAATCAACCCTAATATTTTAGCAATGCTGCTCATCAGCGGCGGGCTAGGAATTGGCATCGGAGACACCGCTTTCTTTATCGTATTAAAATATTTAGGCGCGAGGCGAACGCTGCTTTTAGAAACCCTATCTCCCCCTTTAACAGCTTTATTCGGCTTAATCTTTTTGCAAGAAAAGTTATCGGCCATTGCTTGTACTGGCATTCTTTTAACTATCTGCGGCGTAGCGTGGGTAATTGCAGAACGAACAGCCGAAACAACCTTATCATCAAAACATATTTGGCAGGGATTAGGTATTAGTTTATTAGGACAAACAAGCCACGCCGCTGGAGCAATTTTATCCCGCGCCGCCTTCACTCAAATAGATATTGATCCCCTGTGGACAGCCGCCTTGCGTTTGAGCGGTGGTATGGCAGTTATGTTGTGCTTTTTGAAGCCAACAAACCTTGACAGTTTCAAACAATTAAAATCCTCCAAAATATTAGCTGCAATAATTCTGGCAGCTTTTTTAGGAACCTATCTCGGAATTTTCCTGCAACAGACTTCACTGAAATATGCACCCGCAGCAATCGCTCAAACACTCAGTTCTACCAGTCCCCTATTTATCCTGCCTTTAGCCGTGCTGGCGGGCGAAAAAGTGAGCATTCGGGCTGTTTTGGGGGTAGTTGGTGCGATCGGCGGAATCGCCTTATTATTGGGTTTGAAGTGATTAGATTTGATCTCAATTCCGGTGCCACCGGAATGATTGTTGACTGTTGACTGTTGACGGGCGGGTCGAAAAACTGAATGGTTGAGTGTTAACTGTTGACACTAATAGGCACGGCGCCGTCTCGAAAGCAATGGGTAATATTAATTCCGATGCTACCGGATTTGATATCACAACTCCGACAAGTGGAAACAAAACTCTACGGAGAGATTGAGAAGCAAATTGCAAACGCTCACCAGAAGGAAGAGGAAGGGATTTATGCTTCTAATACTTGGGTAAAACAATTGGCAGAAATCCGTAAGGATTTTGGTCTGATTATCCGCTAAATCACGAAGGCCACAGCTAATCCGAATACTTGAATCTGAGAAAGCGCGATCGCCCTTACATCCCAACTTGTCACAAAGCACGCGCGGCGCAGCTATCCCGTAGGGAATCGCCCTTATAAGCTGTTGTGCATTTAACTTATATCTTTAGGGCGGGCAGGATGCCCACCCCACAAAAGTTTAATTGTATTCGGTCGTGCAATTTAAATGCCTCGGAGCTTATTCTTTAGAGAAGAAACGGCCCGAATAATATTTCTTCATCGATTCGTGAGAAATAATCCCCTCACAAGATTCGTCTCTCGGCAAATCTCCTCTCGCTTCCTGCCAAGGCATTTCACTGCAAATCATTCGTTCCAAAGTTGCATCATCATACTCAAAATAAGCATCAGCAACTTCCTCGATAAATTCCCCGATTTTTTGGGGAAGTTTCGGTTGTTCGATTTTCTCTGTAATTGGTTCCCCACTAAATTGTCGTTGATACTTTTCTAATAAATCAGGAATAACCGGCCCGTGAATCCCTGCTTGAAAATCTGCATCAAATAGTGGCTTGCCGTAAACTCCTAAATACCAAGCTTGAGCGTAATACATAAGTTTTTGTAGCTTGTAGGCGTTGATTGCTACATTAGTTTGGGCGGCTAACCAAATAAAAGCATTGGCAATATCTTGCTCACTCACTTTTACTGAATTACCTGGAACCGCAACAACTTTGAGTTGACCTTCGCCTATCTGTTCCAATAGTTCAGAAACTGACAAGTTAAATTCGGCGGCAATTTGCTCAACTCTTTGCCAAACTGGAGAACTCACAGTTATTTGATATTCATTTTTTGTTGAGATAGCTTGAGTCATAGGCCTCCTTAGAGCTGACTTAAATAATTCTAGCAAACAGTGCCGAATAATGACCTCATGCAGTCTTTTCTAAACCTTATAACTCAAGTGCAACTCACCCACAATCGGTAATTCAAATACATTACTCTCTCGCAACCGCTTTGAGAAAAACATAACTTCCAGATTTTCAATTTCCTCCGTGTCAGGATTGAGACGAGCCACAATTCCATATTCTAGTTCTTGCGATTCTTGCTCTGCATAAGGCGAACATTTATTGACGTACAAAATATCCCCAATAGCATCGTATTTAAAAGTTAGTTTTTCTGCCATATTATCTCTCCTTGGGTAACATTTTTTGTTAAGTAAGCTGTCACGATCCAATAGCGCTCTCTCGGAACTGTATCATTCACAACAGCTACTACAACATACCTACCCTTGCGACCCTTACCATACTGCTGTGAAAATAGAAAAGTATTGCCGAAACGTAAATCACATCGAACCTCATCTGGGTCAGCTAGAGTTTTAGCAATTCTTTCCTGATAAGATGGTAGCAAATCGGGATGTGTATCAACAATATGTAGTTCTCGCTCTTCAGTGAGTTCAACCTCGCTATCGAGATATGGACAGAAAAATTGTGTTGTCACATTCCTCCATTCTTGCCAGTCCTAGTTACCTAACTTTTAGATTACCATAATTACCTGATAAGTTTAGCGATCGCCCATCCCAACCCAACTTGTCAAAAAGCACGCGCGGCGCAGCTATCCCGTAGGGAATCGCCCCTGCTTGACCGATCGCCTCAACTCTGGTTAATATACAAGAGTAAGCTTTGGAGAGAGTGCTTGAAACTGCCCAATTATGAAAGAGCAGTCGTTCCTGAAAAGAAAATTACCGAATATCTGCTCTCACTCACCCACCGCGACGGGAAAAGCAAAGCAAAATTTTTTTTACGGTTTGGTTTTTCAGTTGATGCTTGGGAAATCATGGCAACTGCCTTGCTGCGTCATGCCGCAGACCATGAATTAGCTAAAATTGAAGAATCTCCTTTTGGCAGTCGGTACGTTATTGAAGGAGAAATGCTAGCAGCAGATGGCAGAAAACCCTTTGTGCGTTCTGTTTGGTTTATTGAAACCGGAGGCGACACTCCCAGGCTAGTAAGTGCCTATCCACCAGATTAAAAAATAAAATGATTCAAGAACTTGACAGCATTGTTTTAACAATTGATATCCCCGAAAAAAAATTAAGCCAAGGCGATATTGGCACAGTTGTTTTAGTACATCAAGGTGGGGTAGGATATGAAGTAGAATTTGTTACCTTGACGGGGAAAACATTAGCTATTATTTCACTCTTTAGCTCCCAAGTCCGTCTCATAGGTGATAGAGAAATTGCTCACGCCCGGATGCTAGCTTGAGCGTTATCTAAATGGAAGCAAAAACATTATGAACACTCACAGATTCACAGGCATCATTTACAAAGAAGAAGATAGATACATTGCCGAATGTCCAGAAATCGGCACAGTTGACCAAGGCGAAACCATAGAATAAGCGATCGCCAATCTTAAACAAGCTACAAAACTCTATCTCGAAGAATGTCCATTATTAGAGCCCCGACTTATTAAAGAAGCCGGAGCTCTAGCTACTATTACAAATTGCAACTCATATCCCCAGATAATTGACTGAAACGCGCATTTTCCCGATAGTCTACCGGACAGTCAATCACGCAAGGGACATCTTGAGCAAGGGCTTCTTTCAGAATCGGAATAAAATCCGTTGCAGATTCCACTCGATAGCCTTTTAAACCCATACTTTCGGCAAATTTCACAAAGTCGGGATTGCCAAATTTGACGAAATCGGAATGACCAAAATAATCTTGCTGCTTCCATTCAATTAACCCGTAACCGCCGTCATTAAATATCAGCGTCACAAAATTAGTACCGACTCGCAAAGCAGTTTCTAACTCTTGGCAATTCATCATAAAACCGCCGTCGCCGGTGGCTGCTATTACTTTGCGATCGGGATAAACGAGTTTTGCAGCTACCGCACCCGGAATCGCAATTCCCATCGCCGCAAAGCCGTTGGAAATCAAACAGGTATTCGGGCGATCGCAATGATAGTGCCGCGCGATCCACATTTTGTGAGCTCCCACATCAGATATAAGAATATCTTCCGGGCCCAGGATTTGCCGCAAATCGTAAATGAGTTTTTGTGGCTTGATCGGGAAACCGTCGTCGGCTGCATATTGTTCGTACCCAGCCCGAATATCCGCCCGCAATTGCTTAGCAAAAGGGTCTACTTTCTCCATGCGATCGGCACGCTGCAAAATTTCATTGAGAGAATCAGAAATATCCCCCACAACTTCTATAAGAGGAATATAACTGCTGTCAATTTCTGCTGGCAGAGCTCCAATATGAATAATCGGAATTTTTCCTTCAGGATTCCACTTCTTCGGGGAATATTCAATCAAATCGTAGCCAACAGCAATCACTAAATCCGTTTCTTCAAAAGCACAGCTAATGTAATCGCGTTTTTGCAAGCCCGTCGTCCAAAGCGCCAAAGGATGAGTGTAAGGAATTACGCCTTTGCCCATGAAAGTATTAGCTACGGGAATATTCAATCGAGTAGCAAATTGTGTCAAAGCATCGCTGGCGTTAGCGCGGATCGCGCCGTTTCCTACTAAAAGCAGAGGACTTTTTGCCTTGGAAATTGCCACTGCGGCTTTATTCAAGCTTTGGTAAGCGCCAAAAGTTTTTTCGCGGTTGTCTTTGGTGAGCGGCTGTCCTTCAGCAGGCATGGCTGCGATGTTTTCAGGTAAGTCAATGTGAACTGCTCCCGGCTTTTCACTTTGAGCTACTTTAAAGGCTTTGCGGACAATTTCTGCCGTCGTGCTGGGGCGAACAATTTGAGCATTCCACTTAGTAACTGGCGCAAACATGGCCACCAAATCTAAATATTGGTGCGATTCTATGTGCATTCTGTCTGTGCCGACTTGTCCGGTAATTGCTATTAAAGGAGCGCCGTCTAAGTTGGCGTCAGCAACTCCTGTCATTAAGTTAGTTGCGCCCGGGCCCAAGGTAGACAAGCAAACGCCGGCTTTGCCTGTGAGACGACCGTAAACGTCTGCCATGAAAGCGGCGCCTTGTTCGTGGCGAGTAGTAATAAATTTAATTGAAGAGTTTCTCAGGGCTTCTAGAACTTCTAAATTTTCTTCTCCAGGAAGTCCGAAGACGTATTCGACGCCTTCATTTTCTAAACATTTTACCAATAGTTGAGCTGTGTTCATTTCCGTTTTTCTCCTCGGTTAATGGGGGTTTTGGGTCTTTCTTTTTCAACCGATCGCAAAAATACTATATGGGATTTTTTAACCGCAGGTAAACGCAGATAAACGCAGACTTATGTAGATTTGTGCGATCGGTTGATAGAGTGGGAGCTTATTTCACCCACACTGTTTTTATGTTAACAAATTCGTGCATTCCTTGGATGCTCAATTCGCGTCCGTAACCGGAGCGTTTGATGCCGCCAAAGGGCAATCTGGGGTCTGATTTTACTAAGCCGTTGATGAATACGGCGCCTGCTTCTAGTTCGGAAATAAACCGATCGCTCTCTTCTCTTACTGTAGTCCAAGCTGACGCACCCAAGCCAAAAGATGTGCTGTTTGCCAGTTCGATCGCCTCATCGATGCCTGCAACCCGGAATACTAAAGCTACAGGCCCGAAAAATTCTTCTTGACGCGCAGCAGCATCCGGCGGAATATCTGCCAGAATAGTTGGCAAGTAGAAATTGCCGGCATTCTCTGACAATGGGTGGCCACCTGTCAGAAGTTTTGCTCCCGATTGGATGCAAGTTTGCACTTGATTGTCCAAGTCTTTGAGGATTGCCGGAGTAGCTAAAGGGCCGATATCGGTTTCTGGCAACATCGGATCGCCTACTTTTAATTGCTCGATTTTTTCGACAAATCCTTTGATGAATTCGTCGGCAATCTCTTCGGCTAAAATAAAGCGTTTGGCGGCGATGCAAGATTGACCGTTATTCAGCATCCGCGATGTCACAGCAGTTGATAAAGCTACTGCTAAATCGGCACTGGGCATCACAATAAATGGGTCGCTTCCTCCTAATTCCAGTACAACTTTTTTCAAGTTTTTGCCCGCATTTGCTGCCAAACTTTCACCCGCTGGTTCGCTACCGGTGAGAGTTGCTGCTTTTATACGATCGTCCGCAACGATATCAGCTACTTTGTCGGCGCCGACTAACAAAGTTTGAAAAACTCCTTCGGGAAAGCCAGCTTCCCTGAAAATTTCTTCGATTTTCAAAGCGCACTGAGGCACGTTGGAAGCGTGTTTGAGCAAGCCGACATTGCCTGCCATCAACGCCGGCGCCGCAAACCGAAAAACTTGCCAAAATGGGAAATTCCACGGCATGACGGCTAAAATAGCCCCTAGTGGTTGGTAGCGGACAAAGCTGCTGCTAGCGTCAGTGGTTGCCGGTACGTCTGCCATAAATTGAGCGGCATTTGTGGCGTAATAGCGGCAAACTAAGGCGCATTTTTCCACTTCGCCGATCGCAGATTTGAGCGTTTTGCCCATTTCCAGGGTCATCATTTCAGCGTAAATTTCGCGATCGCGCTCCAAGATGTCTGCAGCTTTCTGCATCCACAGAGCTCTCTGCTCAAACGGCAGGTGGCGGTATTTGTTAAAAGCTTGCTGTGCTAATTCCAGCTTAGCTTCGATTGCCTCATCCGCGATCGGCTCGAAAGTTTTCAGCGTTTCTCCCGTTGCCGGGTTGATAGTAGCAATAGCCATTGTTTCATCTCCTGTGTGAAAAACACAAAACTCCCTGCTAGTTTTCCGCCTAGGCAGGGAGTTGTATCAATGTATTACAAAATAGGAATTTACCAGCCACGTTTTCTTTCAGGTCTTGCCAATTTGCAAGTGCCGCGATTTGTTTAAATTTCTCTACTTTTAATTATAGTTCAGAGTCTCGATCGCAAATCTTAAGAAAATTTGTCTTTCTGAAATCATGCACAAATCTCGCTTAACAGGCTGGACGGCCTGTTCCATAAAAGTTAAATGTTCTTGTGGGGCGTCCCGCCCGCCTCTGACAGCTTGATTCACAATTAATGGTGCAAGATGGATGAAATATCTTGTCGGCTGTCCCGCCCGCCTTGCATTCTCAAGAACAGTATAGCCGTAGGGTGCGTCGCCCTCAAAAATCCTCAAAAAAAGCGAAAATCTCGCAGCGACGCACCTTACAAGAATTAGGCATAAGGTGCGTCGCCCTCAAAAATCCTCAAAAAGAGCGAAAATCTCGCAGCGACGCACCCTACGATAATTAGCGATTCCCCTCCCTCAAACAGACTGTTCCTGAACGTAATCCTGCACGTAAGACTGATAGTAATACCTGCTGCCTTTATCGTTATTCGCCACCATTCCCAACAGCGGAATTCCCGCCATTTTTAAATCTTCAAAAGCCAACACCAGCGCCTCACGCTGAGTTTGATGCAGCCCTACTACCAGCATCAATCCGTTAGTGTGAGCCGCCAACAAATTCGCATCCGCCAAACCTAAAAGCGGCGCAGTATCGTAAATAACTAAGTCAAAATGACTTGACAAAGCTGCCATTAAATGCTGCATTTTTCGGGAAGAAAGCACCTTTGTGGGATCTAGAGGAACCGGGCCGGAAGTTAACACAAACAAATTTTCATCGCGGGGCGATCGCAAAATCACCTTTTGCACATCCACATCATCAGCAATCACATTGTGCAGGCCTTGCCAATTCGGTAAACCCAGCATTTCGTGTACCTGCGGGCGCCGTAAATCCCCATCCACCAACAGCACTTGCTGCCCCATTGCAGCCGCCGCCCGCGCCAGATTTACTGCTACCGTAGACTTGCCATCACCTACTTGACAAGAAGTAATTACACAAGAATTGATCGGAGTTTCAACGTTTAGTAAGCGAATATTCGCATTGAGCGAGCGAAAAGCTTCTTGAAAAGCATCCGTCGGCATCGGCGAAATTGCCACATCCACCGGGCTTGTCTCAGCAGGAGGAAGTCTCAAAATTTTATCGCTAGCAGGAATTACCCCCAACAAAGGCAGGCGAATCGACTCTTTGACATCCTCTGGAGTTTGGAACACCGTTTTATTTTTAAACCGTTCCGCCAACTGCGCCGTCAGCATACCAAACAGCAAACCAGCCAATCCCCCCAAAGCCAAATTCAAAGGCATAATCGGAGCAACAGCCATCAACTCGCCATTTTTGTAGCGCGGAATTTCCGGCTTAGCAATAACTTCCCAAGCCACCTCTTTTTTACCCACAGCTTCAAGCTGCAAAGCTTGCTGTTTTGCCAGCAAACCATTCAGCGTATTGTTAGTTAAATCCAACTCGCGCTGCAAATCCGAATAGCGCCGCAAAATCACTGGTAATCCTTGAGAGTATTGATTCAACTGCTTAGCAGCTTGTTCCAAAACTTGATTCCGCACGCCCAGCACCTGAATTAAATTAGCAGTACCAATAAACTGCTCGATTAACTTAATCCGCACCGGATCTTGAAAAGCCAGCACTTGCGAATTTACCTTAGCCAAATCAGTTCCCAGAACCTGTTGGGCTTCTTTCTTCAACAAAGGAATCAGGTTCTTGCGCTGTTCTCGCAACAATTGCATTTGCGGAGTTTCGTCTGTAAACGTAGCCGAGTTAATCGCAATTTGCCCTTCTAATTGCTGCAATTGAGTCAGCATCGCTTGATAGCGGGGAGCTTGACTCAGAGCCGAGGCCATCAGCGCTTGCTTCTGGTTTAATCCGAGCTGATTTTGCAGATTGGAATAGAGCAATCTCTGCTGATTGAGCTGCGATTGCGCTTCCAATCTTTGCGTTTGAAGTTCACTGATTTGCTGCGCGAGTTGTTGCGTTTGAATTTGCGGGTCGATGAAATTGTACTGCTGCCGCAATTTTTGAATTTCTGTTTGCAGAGCTTGTTGGCGCTTTCGCTGGTTGGGAATTTGCGATTTCACAAAATCCAGAGTCTGACTAATTTGAGTTGTGGTATCTTGCACGCTGTAGTTGCGGTAGCCTAGCGCCACTTTTTCCAAAACAAACTGAATTTTTTTCGGGTCATAATCCCGATATCTAACTTCGATAATTTTGGTATTTTTGAATCGATTAATTGACAACCTACTTTCCTGAGAAAACGGCAAATTATCGGCTTTTTGGTTCAAGAGGTAGTTGTAATTTATTTCGGGATACTTAGCCTGCAACTGTTTAATAATCGGCGACATTACTTGCGGGCTTTGCAAAACTTGAATTTGGGATTCGTAGTCAAAACCGCCCTTTTCTTGGGTCGCGGGGGCCGCTGGTTGCAGTTTCAGCTCACCGGAGTAGATTTTTGCTAAAGTATTTTGCGTAACCGCTGGTTCTACTAATAATTGAAAGCGCCCTTCGTACTCGCTTTTTTGATTCAGTGTCCAGGCGAAAACTCCGGTAGTTACTGCCGCTGCTACCCCGATGACTAAAATGGAGCGACTGCGGCAAACTTCCCAAAAACTTAACTCTTCTGCCTCGGTTTTGTTTCTGCCTAAAAATTGATCTTCTTCATAAAGCCCCGAAGACATTTTTTGCAGATCGGCGGCTTTTCTATGATTAAACAGTGCTACTTGTGATTGTTTCCCTGGTTTCATTGGATTTCTACAACTTATTAGTTTAAACGTCTGTATTGGTAGCGGAGTTTCAGGAAATCGGTTGATTCCTAGATATTTCATTACCAAACCGCAATTTTTTATAGAAAGCGGGTTTCTGAGGTCTTAATGCCAGTCTATTCAACTCACCGAAAAATATCGAACAATCGAAATATTCCTAACAGGGGGCTGAGAGGAGCGAGAGTCCCGCCTACATTATCCGAGAACGTAGCGCGACCCGATCGCCTTACCATAATTACATCATTATTTTGGAGTTTGGGATTAGTTTCTTCATTGGCAGTTGCGGAAAAATCCACCTTAACATTTAGCTGCGAAACAGTGCCGTTAGGATTGAGGCGAATTAAATTCACCGAATCCATTTCTGCCCGCGCTTTATTAAAACCTCCCGCTGCTACCAGCGCTTGATTTAAAGTAGTGTTGGGCAGCACCGCAATCGCTCCCGGTTTCACGACTTCTCCTACAATGTTCACCCTAATCGTATCCGGTGAAAAATTAGAATTAGCAACTTGTTCGTCTTGGGTTGCATCGAGGTTTTCGGCTTTGGGAACGATTACCGTATCTCCCTGTTGCAGCGCTAAATCTTGGGATACATCTCCCCCTTCCAAAAGTTGCCACAAATTCACATTAATAATTTGTTCGGTACCCGCCCGCGTCAGGCGGCGAACTTGTATTTGTCTGATATCAGCTACCGGCGTAATGCCGCCCGCCATTTTAATTGCCCTCGTTACAGTTTGCTGCAAAACATTTTCCCCGCCGTTGGTTTCGCTGGCAGCAAACAAACCAGAATTTTCACCCATTTCATTCTCTTGTACCCTACTTTGAGCCTCTTTTGCCAAAGTATAAGTACCGGGGCGAGTTACTTCGCCCACCACAGCAATATTAATTGGTTGAGTGCTTTGTCCGGTAATGTTAGCTACTGCTAAAGTCGGTGCTTCTTGGCGGTTGAGGCTAGTTACAGTGGGAATAAATATAGTATCGCCGTCGCGCAAAGTCATATCCGCCCGCAAATCGCCGTTTTGCAATAATTCCCACAAATCCACACTAATAATTTGTTCCGCTGCGTTGCGCTGGGGGCGGCGGATTTTGATTTGCCGCACGTCTGCTGACTGGGTAATTCCGCCGGCCATTCGCAGCGCCCGCGATATCGTTGGCATTTGAGTTCCCATTTGCTCTGCTGTGCCTCCGGGGCCTGCTGCTGAGGATATTGTATAGGCTCCTGGGCGGTTGATTTCGCCCGCGATCGCAATTTGCAAAGGACGTGCCGCCAGCAGTTTCAGGGTAATCCAAGGACGTTTAAGGTATTTGCCGTATTTGTCTTTAACAACATTAGAAGCTTGTTCTAGGGTCATACCGTACACCGAAACGCTGCCAATTAACGGCAAATTCAGGGAACCGTCTGCCTGTACTTGGTGTTGACCGTTGGGGCCGCTGTATTCCGGGACGTTGAATATGTCCATTTGAATACGATCGCCCGCGCCTAAAGTGTAAACTTCCGATCGTACACTTGAAGGTTCACTTGCCGGCAATCCCGGCAATCCCGGCACTGCCGGTACTGGTACAGGAACAGGAGAACCCGCATCAGCAGGAGGAGGAGGAGGAGGAGGCATCAACTGGGCAGCCGCAGGAGATGAACCCACCGCCACCAGCACTGACACTGTTAAACTTTGAATCATTAAACTTTTGACAGCATTGCTTGCCCAATAACTTAGCTTGCAGCTTTTGCTGGAAACCTCTGCCTGGGCCCCTTTCCTTGCAGGAAATGGGAGAAATTCTTCACCCTCCCTATCTGCGAAGGGGACACAAGGGTGAGATTTTTTCTCAAGTTGCACGCCGTGCGAATAACTTTTCACCACCATCGCTTTTTGCCCCTATCCTCATCCAACCCCGCCAACATCAAATGTAACCCAACTGTTCTAACTTGGTCAGAACTTTTTTAACACTCTCTTCCACAGTTTCTCGCTCTGTGTAACAAATAATCTCAGGATTAAGCGGTTCTTCATAAGGATCGTCAATTCCCGTAAAACCCTTAATTTCTCCTGCTCTGGCCTTAGCGTATAGCCCCTTGACATCGCGATCTTCGCACACTTCTAACGGCGCTGTGATATATACTTCAACAAAATTGGGCTCCATTGCTCTAATTTCGTCGCGAATTGCTCTGTAGGGGCTAATAGCTGCGGTCATTACGGCTACTCCATTGCGGCTCAGCAGGTGAGCTACAAATCCAATCCGCCGAATATTAGTATCTCTGTCTTCTTGGCTAAATCCCAAACCTTTTGACAAGTTGGTGCGAACGACATCTCCATCTAATATTTCAACTTTGCAACCTCTTGCCTTCAATTCGGGTTCGAGGGCTTTGGTGATAGTTGTCTTGCCGGAACCGCTCAGCCCGGTGAACCAGAGGATAAAACCTTTTTCCATTTTCAATTGCTGGGTTAGTAGTGAATAGTGGGGAAATTACGCGACGTATGACTTTAGTGTGGCGGTTCCCCATTTTCTGATTCTTTTTGATTTGAGATGCGATCTGACTTTCACAATAACTAATTTTTTTATTAACCGCAGAGGACGCAGAGGACGCAGAGGTAGAGGGAAGAGGATAAAGAGGTAATTTTAAAATCCGTAGGGTGCGCCGCCTGTGTACCCTTACATTCAATGGGCGATCGCCAACGCCGAACATCTATCCTCTGGGTGCTTGTGGTCGCACCTTACATGATGAATGAGCCTCTTGCAATCTAAAATCTAAAATCTAAAATCTAAAATCCTATTCCCCATGTCCCCAACCTTAAAAGCAGATGTTTTGGTCGTCGGTGGCGGCACCGGCGGCACAGCAGCAGCCGTGCAAGCAGCCCGCCGAGGTGCCAAAACTATTTTAGTAAGCGAATTCCCCTGGCTGGGAGGAATGCTGACTTCGGCTGGCGTTTCGGCCCCCGATGGCAATGAATTAGCAGCTTTTCAAACCGGTTTGTGGGGCGCGTTTTTGCGGGAACTCCAGCAGCGACAGCCGGGAGGTTTGGATTGGGGCTGGGTAAGTTTTTTTACTTACGATCCCCGCACCGGTGCTGAAATTTTCGCTGATTGGGTTAAATGTTTGCCGAACTTGCACTGGATTTCTGGACAAACTGCTCAAGATGTGCTAAGGGAAGAATCTCGCATTTCTGGCGTTCGGTTTGCAGATTTTACGGTTTCGGCCAAAATCACTTTGGATGCAACGGAATTGGGAGATTTGCTGGCTTTAGCGGAGGTTGGACACCGCTGGGGTTGGGAATTCCAAGCCGAGTGGGGAGAACCCAGCGCGCCGGCTGCCTCTAATGCTCTCACACAGAGGTATTCGGTGCAAGCTCCGACTTGGGTGGCAATTATGCAGGATTTTGGTAAAGGTGCAGCCGGGCCAGAAATTCCCGCGCCACCTGTAGACAATCCCGATCGATTTATGGGTGCTTGGGACGGTTACACTCCCGAACAATTTCTCAATTACGGCAGGCTGCCAGGGGGATTGTTGATGATTAATTGGCCGATTCGAGGTAATGATTATGGTGAAGGGGTCGATCGACTCATTAAATCAGAAACATCTCGACAAGAATTCCTCCAAGAAAGTCTCTGGCATACTCAAAGTTTCGCCCGCTTCATTCAAACGCAACTCGGCCCCCGCTACGGCCTAGCACAGAATATTTTCCCGATTTCAACGATCGACAATCAACAAAATTCTTCCCTTCTTTCTTCCTTTGCCTTACATCCTTACTACCGAGAAAGTCGGCGCTTGCGAGGGATAAGTACAGTCACAGAACAAGATATTTTGCCTATTGTCGGTGGCAGAGTCGCGAAGTTGCCGATAAATTCTGAGGGTATTTGTGAAACAATTGCGATCGGCAACTACGCCAATGACCACCACTACACCAGTGGCGACATTCCCTTGCAGCCCAAATCGATCCGCTGGGGCGGCCGCTGGACGGGGACTCCGTTTACCATTCCTTACAGCGCGCTAATTCCTGCGAGTACAGACGGTTTGCTAGTCTGCGAAAAAAATATTTCCGTCTCTCACATCGCCAACGGTGCAACTCGCTTGCAACCGACAGTAATGAATATTGGACAGGCGGCGGGGATGGCGGCGGCTTTGTGCGCGGAATCTGGATGTCAGCCGCGGGAGTTGCCGGTGAGAGTGTTGCAGGAAGCTTTGCTGCAAGATTCCGAGGCGAGTGCGGCGGTTATTCCTTTATTTAATTTGACACGGGGGCGATCGGACTGGCTCGACTGGCAACGCTATTATCTCGATCAACCCCAAGCATATCCCGCCAGTGGCGAATGTCAGGAGTCAGTAGAGAAACAAAGCAGCCAAAAAGCAAATACCCACAGCCAATTTTCGGGCATTTTCCGTCGCCTCGGCGAACAAGACTGGACACTAACGCTGACAAGCCCTGCATCCTTAGCCGGTCAAACTTGGCAACTTGTGACTTTGGACTCGGAAACCGACAGATTTTTACACAATTGCGAAACCGAAAAGCCTCTGACTGTATGGGGTAGGCTGAATGCGGCAGGTGCTTGGCTGCTGGCGGGCTCAGTAGAATTGAAGAGGTAGGGTTTTTTGCAGAGATCCGAAAATTCACAGAAATTTATCCTGATCGATCGGGGAGAGTCCGTATCAGTTAATAGACAATGACACGGATACTAACCCCATGCAAACTTACACACCAATTGCTTTACAGAGTCTTTTGGGCGTTACTTTGAGCGCCACTGTCGTTCGAGCCTTTGAATCCCTCGTCGGACTGCTGGAAGTTGCCACCGCTTCATACATTTTATCCGCCCAAACCGAACAAAGGGGCGATCGTTCTCCTGAAAGAGGCAGCGGACGCCGAGAGTTCAGTGAACCTAATCTTTACACTCATCAACTACAAGCATTTTAATGACATTGGACGAAAGCGATTTCCGTTATTGAGTTAGTTTCTGCCGCCCGTGTCGAGCGCTCAATCTGATTTCCTGGGAGGCTAGTTTTTCAGGTTTCCAAGGCCACTGCATTTCTTGTTTACAGTCATTAGGCTCTTCTTTTATGTGAGTGATGATAGCATATAAACCTTAAACCGCCATCTATCGAGAGATTGAATTTCGTATTTGGCGGTTTTGTATATTATTGCAACTTTCGGGGTAGTGCAATTAGGATTTTTTTTTTATTACTGAACCCAGAGATTTTATTTATTCCATTTTACATCGACTTCTGACAGCTCTCATAGATCAGATGCTACGCATCTAAAGTGTCTGTTGCTTCGGGAGGGGTAGAGGGTGAGAAAGGGAGAGGGAAAGATAATTTTCCGCTTTTTATACAAGGATTTTAGGAGACAATTTAAATGCGAGATAGCTTAACTTAAGCCTGATTCCTTCTTCCTTTTTCCTTCTGATTCTTCCTTCTGATTCCTGATTCCTGATTCTATAGTTTGATAATTTCAGGGAAATTAATCCTGATCAGCCTGGGTAATGTCGTATCTCTAAATAGATACTGATACAAATACTACCCATGAAAACCTACACAGCAATTGCTTTACTGAGCCTGTTGGGCATTACCTTGAGTGCCAGCGCCGCTCAAGCTTTTGAATCTCCACTCCCCATTGTCGAAACTGCCACCGCCCAATATATGTTGTCAGTCCAAACTCAACAAAGCGGCAACCGCCCTGCTGAGAGGGGCAGACGCAGAAATTTTACTGAGCCTACAGTTTACACTCATCCGCTACAAGATTTCTAATGACACTGGACGCAAGTGATGACCACAACTGAGTTGCTTCGGGCCGTTCATTCGATCGCGCGATCGGATTTTCTAAAATTCTAGTGTTTCAGGTTAAGCGACAATTGCACTTTTTGTGGACAGTTCTGAGGAGATTCTTTTTTGTTTGAAAAATGTTAGCATATAAACGGGAAACAGCCATCTACCTAGAGATAGATTCTAGTCTGTGGCGGTTTTGTATTGAAAAGGCTTCAATTACACAGTAACTAACCACAGGCCTCTGATCATCTGGGTTTTTCAAACGATATCTCTCGCGCTCCACCCTTATTTTGGGGTTGTACAATTTGAGGAGGATTCTTGTGGGGTGTCCCGCCTGCTGTGAAAATACAGCGGACGGGCTACGAGATCCCATCCCACAAAACCCTCAAAATCTTCCCGCAATTATGCAACAGGCTTATTTTAGTCGATCGAACCGGGTTTGGGCATCCATGACTATTCAAGAATTAGGGGATCGGAGTCGCCTGAAATTCTTGGCATCGCAACAGTTATTTACCTTCTCCCCCCCACAGGTAGGGTTTAATTTTCAACCGCTGCACTATAATTAACTTGCGATAACTAACTTATATATAGGTAAACTGTCAGCGCAGAGGGTGCAGCAATCTACTTAAATTGGCCACCAATAAGAACCACTTATGCGGTGTGGATAGCCTTTAAGCCCATGCCCCTGTTACCTCAGGGAAATTAACTAACCTGAATATTAGGGTAGCTGGCAAGCTTTCCGGCGACAGTCGGCTATGCTTGATTCGGCGCTCTCGCAATAATTTAATGGAGGATGACAAAATGCCTCCTAATTTGGCTATTTCGGGGATAGTGATGAAAAATGACTCTTTGGATCTGGTCAAAAGCCTCAGCCCTAGTGCAATGGATCAGATCATGCTATATCTGGCGTTTAGCGCCATGAGAACCAGTGGGCACAGGCACGGGGCGTTTCTAGACGCGGCCGCAACGGCGGCTAAGTGTGCCATTTATATGACTTATATGGAGCAGGACAACAACCTGCGGATGACCGGACATTTGCATCACATTGAGCCTAAACGGGTGAAGGTGATAGTTGAAGAAGTCCGGGAAGCTCTGACTCAGGGAAAATTGCTGAAAATGTTGGGTTCGCAAGAACCTAGATATTTGATTCAGTTTCCTTATGTCTGGCTGGAACAGTATGGTTGGATGCCGGGACGCCCTCGCATTCCGGGAAACAATTTGACTGTAGATGAAAAAAAATATCTCGAAGGCAAGATTCCTCCGAATCCGCCTGATGCTCAACTGATCAATTCTTTTCAGTTTATGGAGTTGATCGAGTTTCTGCACAGGCGATCGCAAGAAGATATGTCTCCAGAAAGGCGAATGCCTTTGAGCGAAGCTCTAGCAGAACACATTAAGCGGCGCTTGATCTATTCTGGGACAGTAACTCGCATTGATTCTCCTTGGGGAATGCCGTTTTATGCCCTCACCCGCGCTACTTACTCTCCCGCAGAGCAGGAAGAGCGGACATTTACTATGGTTGAGGATACGGCTAGATATTTCCGGCTGATGAAGGATTGGGCGGAAAAACAACCGAAGGTGATGCGAATTATGGAGACTTTGGATATTCCGCCGGAACGGCTCGACCAAGCTCTTGAGGAATTAGATGAAATTATTCGCAATTGGGCAGATCGCTATCACAAGCGGGGCGAACCGACGATGATTTTACAAATGGTTTTTGGACCGCAAGACGACGCTTAGTTGGATTAACTATTAATCATTAGTCAGGAGTTGATTGCTTGAGACTAATGACTAATGATTAATAGCTAATAGCCCTGGACGGCGCAACCGGGTTTTTTTCTTCCAAAAATACTGTGTTATATCATGTCCGATCGAGCGATTAAAAGGGCGGGTTTTTGAGATTGTCAATTATTGGCACATATTTGTCGTGAAAGAGCCCCTACCGTATTAGGGGTAATCGACCGGACGTAATATTAATCGTTTGAATTCTCGTAAAAAACTAGGTTTCTTGGGTCGCGAATGCGTCCAGGATTAACTAAGGATCGCGAATTAAATAACTTACAATTTTAATTGTTATTGTGGGATGGGCGTCCCGCCCGTCCAAAAAGGACGGGCGGGACGCCCATCCCACTTTCAAGAGTGGAAGTTATTTAATTCTCATTCCTAAGTTAAAAAAGCTCTCCAGGTTGCCGCTAAAATAATCGCTGCGATCGCTCCTATGAGTGTATTGAAAAAATTTACTACCTCGTTGGTGAGCCACTCAAACTTTGATTGCACCGTCGCCCCAATCACACTCTCGATGTTCGTGGCAATAAAAGCTGCAACAACACAAAAAACAATCCCTGTCAAGTCAATTAAACCGACTGCCCAACTTAAAAGCGCCATCAAAATTGAGCCGACAATACCCGCGATCGTTCCTTCCAAACTAACGGCCCCTTCCGTACCCCTAGGTACAGGCTGCAAGCTAGTAATCAAAAAAGTCCGCTTTCCGTAAGCTTTGCCGATTTCGCTGGCGCAGGTATCGGAAAGTTTGGTGCAAAAACTCGCCGCGTAACCCAGCAATAACAGAGAAATAGCATCTTGTGGCACAGGCATCTTGCCTGTCTCTCCTAAAACAGCCATCTTTGCTGTCTCTCCTAAAACAGACATTTTGCCTGTCTCTGCTAAAATAGATAATGCCAAAACTCCCAGAGCACAAAAAGTAGCGGTTAAAGCCGAACCCCAGACATTTTCGGGGCCTCTGGCGCCTGAACGCTTTTCGGCTATGCCTTCTGCTTCTTTTTGGGCTTTGCCGATGCGGGTAACTCCCGATCCGACAAGAAAGTAAAACATCACGACAGCATAGCCTTGCCATCCCAAACAGCCCCAGATGAGGACGCCCAGCCCCCAGCCGTGAAATTGGCCAGCGGGAGTGAGCAATTTTTTTGGAGCAATGGTGGCGATCGTGAGTAAAACTGTATTTAGGGCGATCGCCACCAACCAAGGATTAGACCAAGATAAATAATTAAAGAACAATTCTGAATTCGGCATTTACTACCTCCATGAACCAAGTCTTATTTCATCTTGCCTTCCCCGTGACCGATATTGCCCAAACAAAAGCGTTCTATGTAGACGGGCTCGGCTGCGAACTAGGTCGCGAATCGCCTAATTCTGCGATTATGGGTTTGTGCGGCCATCAAATTGTCGCCCACGTCAGCCGCGAACCTTTGACGCCTCAGCGAGGCATCTATCCTCGGCATTTTGGGTTAATTTTTACTTCCGAAGCTGACTGGGAAGCGTTGCTAGAAAAAGCCCAGCAAAACAAGTTAAATTTCTATCAAGAACCGAGACGGCGATTTGTCGGTTTGCCTACAGAGCACCGTACTTTCTTCTTAGAAGACCCTTTCCACAATATACTGGAGTTCAAGTATTACTGCGAAGCTGAAGCAATTTTTGGTCGCAGCGAATACGCTGAAGTTGGCGATGCTGTTTGATTTTTCGGAATGATTAAACCGCAGAGTACGCAGAGTACGCAGAGTTCGAGAAGAGAGAGCGATTATTCTGAGGCTAACGGATTTGATATTAGTTGTTTAATGGCGATCTGACATTTCTATACTGTAGGCTGAATCTGGCCCAAGAAAAGATTGCGGACAGTTCGATTGACAAAACTGAGGTAATCGTCGATTTCTTCGTAAAGATTCAGTTCTTGGTCTTCTTCGGGATTGAGTTGCAAATTTTGTTGTTTTTCCAACAGTTCTTCTATGCGATTTTTGACTGTTGTAGAGGCTCGGAAAATCGGTATTCCTTCCACTAATTCAATGCGAACTGCTCCTTCTATAGGCAGAGTGTCTCGCAGCTTTTCCAGTTTGGGCAGGACGATCATAATTGTTGATTTTATGGGTGTCAATTAAGATTATATCAATAAATTTTAAATCCGTTTAGCTAGACTCGAAAATACCGAAGACCGAACCCCTACTAAAAAAAAATCGGGGTTTTCAAAGCAGAGCGTTTTACTTTACAGCCAGCTATTTATGAATCTTTAAGGGTTCTGACAGTGCTTCAGCGACCGCTTTTAAACTGCTGGAATGCCTCGCCATCATGGCATGGGCGAAAACAGACAATTTTACTTCTTTTGCAGCAGATATTTGGGAACTAGAAGCGGGTACGATGATGAAATCCCAATCTGTCCAAATTGAAGTAAAATTGAGCTTTTCCAACAAGGCCGCATCTCGATTTAAATCTTCCAAAAAAGCACTGCCAGGACGCATTTGGATGCAGCCTTTTCCCCAGAGAGTGTAAGCCATCCAAGTACCGCTGTGAGGAGAAGATATGGCAATAAAGCGCTGCACTCGGTTAATGCCGCCTAACCTTTGCAGGTAGTAACGAGTTACTAAACCGCCCATGCTCAATCCTACTATATCTAGATGCTGTTCTGGCGCAAAGGTTTTGTCTATATAATCTGCTATTTGTTGGGCTAATTCGTCTATGCTGGCGTTGCCCCAATGGGGCGAGAGATTGAGGGTGTAGACTGACCATCCCAGTTGGGTCAGGTAGGCAGACATTTTGTGAAAAATTCCCGATTTTCTGAAGATTCCGTGAATTAGCAAGACTGGGTTTCGGCTAAAATTGCTATTCATTTTTAACTGGGAATTTTATTTTCAATAGGTGCTTTCAGTTCTTCAACTAATGCGTTAATACTTAGGGGCTCTGTCACCATTTGGCGGTGCAGCAAAACGTTGACTTTAACTTCTTTACCTACTGGCATTTGGGAGCTGTTCGCCGGTACAATCATTATGTCAAATGGCGTCCACATTGATGTAAAGTTTATGCGTTTGAGCATTGTCACATCTTGATTTAAATCGCGCAGCAAGCCACTATCGGGGCGCATATCCAGGTATCCTGGTAGGCGTAGGGAATAGGCGGTGAGGGTGCCGTGGTGGGGGGAAGAGAGAGTGATGAAACGCTGTACGCGGTTGATTCCTCCGAGTCGCTGGACGTAGTAGCGGCTGACGATGCCGCCCATGCTGTAGCCTACTATGTCTAAAGATTGTTCTGGCTCGAAGGTTTCAGAGATGTAGTCTGCCAGTTGCTTTGCCAGTAAGTCGAGGCCGAGGCTACCGTCGTTGGGGGTGAGGTTGAGGCTGTGGACTGACCATCCGAGTTCGGTGAGGCGGGCGCACATTTTGCTGAAAATCATCTTTGTGTCCCAGATGCCGTGTATCAGGATGACGGGATTGCGATCGAGCGAACTGTTCATTTGAAAAGAAAATTGCTTGCTGATTACAGCATAAATCACTCCCCTAGGGAGTTTTACCCCTACTAGGACAGCGAGCCAATCGGATCGAGGTACGATCGACCATTAGTGGGAATCCCTAACAAATTCTGAGATAGTTTGTAAATAAGTGCAAAGCAGTGCGAGTATTTATACCTAAAATTTGCTTTGATGAGCTAGCTTAGATATAGCCAAATGTAAATTTTGATGAATAAATGTAGACAAAGGTTGCCTTACCTCGTAATCTAACTTTGTTGACAAGCTTGTACAAATTTCTCTAAAAGAACAAAAGGAGTAAGTCTAATGTTTGGTTTTATCAAAAATTTCTTCGGCGGTATTTTCGGCTTTTTTGGCAGACTGTTGGGCTTGAAAAAGTCTGAATATTTCCTAGATTTGGGCGAATCGGGAGCGAAGGAACCAGCAAAAGTTGCGCCGGCGAAGGCTGAGCCTGCTGCGATCGCACCGACAAAAGTTGAGCCTGTTAAGTCTGAGAAGTCTGAGAAGTCCGAACCGGCTAAGAAGGCTAAGGTAGAGAAAAAGTCTAAGAAAGAAAACGAACCAGTCGCTAGCGCTCCTGCTAATAATTCGGAACCCGTGAAGGTACCGACTGCTGCAGCAACTAACGGCAAAGTGCCGAGTCAAGCTGAACCGAATCGGACTTTTGCTCCTAATAATTTAATGCCGACACCAAATGGAAGTCGTCGCACCCCCGGCCCTAGCATGAACAATTTCCGGGAAATGGCCCGTCAGGTGAAAATGAAGTAGGAATTTGGGAATTGATAATAGGGAATTGGGCATTGGATAACTCCCAATGCTGGCGTTAAAAATTAAAAAAATGGCATTACTCATTTTTAATTTTAACTCTTTGTTCTATTCCCTATTTTTTTCATTTCTGAGGAAGGCTAATCCGCTGTATAGCTGAAAAGCTGAGTCCCAAGGAGTTTCTGATTTGCGATCGACTTCTATATGAGATTCGATCTTTCTCAACATCTGCGTGTAATCGAGCACGGTCTCGGCAAAGGGCGTAAATTCTGACCAAACTGTAACGTCAAGCTGGCGATCGAATATTTCCAGTAAGTTATTCCAGTTAATTCTGGTTGTACTTTGAGGAATTTGTTGAGAGTTTGTGACTCTGGATGTTTTGTTTTTGGAGTTCGGTGAAGTGGGGATATCTGCAGAAGCTTTGGTGAAGTTAACTCCTTGTTGAAATTCGTAACTTTGGTCGCAAATTCGCAGAATGCAGTTTCTGCTGGGAATGTGTAAGTCACAGATTTGAGCGTAATCTTGCCGGATTTCTCTGTGGCGAAATTGATCCTTTCTTCGGTTGGGCGAGTAGTCCATGACTTCGATGAACATCGGCAACAAGCCTTCTACTCTTTGGGTAACTTCTGACCAGCTAAATTCGATCGCACCGAGTCGTGAGAGTTTATCTTTGCAAACAACGGCTGGGGAAGAGAGAGACTGGAAGTGCTGCACTCGGAAGATTTGGATTTTTTGAATATCGCTGAGGGTTGCCCAAAATACGGGAATGCCGGCGTTGAGGAGTTCTTGACCATAAATTCGCAGTTCGGCAATGGGGCCTGTTTTGTAGAGTCTCCAGCCGCGGCTTTGGATTTGCATCCGGGTTGTGTAGGCGTCGATTTTAAAGATTCTGCTGATATTTTGAATGGCGGCGGGTTTGTTTTCGGGACTCACGGGTTCGAGGATGAGGAGTCCGGGTTCGAGGTTGCTGGGGTCGTTTTTGGCGGTTTCTATGGCTTGTTGGCGGAGGTTTTGTTGTGCGGTTTCAATCCGTTGAATAGCTTGGCGGGTCTGGGAGACGATTTTGGCGTTGGTGATGTCGCGGAGTATTTGTTTGTAGGTTGTTTGGGCTTTTTCGAGATTGTTGGTGAGTTCGTAGTAGCGGGCGATATAGTATTGCACCCACGGATTTTCGGGGGAGTCTTTTTGTAGTTGTTTGATGAGTTGGGCAGCTTGTTTGTATTCTTTACCCTCTAGGGCGGCGGCTATTTGGTTGATGTCTGTCATGGCGATTGGGGGAATGGCGTTGTTTCTATCTTGGCTGATGTTTGGTTGGTTTCGCCACTGGTTAACAATTTTGGCTTTTATGTTAATTTATAGATATGATATCTGGAAAGAAACAATGGTGGAACAAAAGGTAACTTACACGCTTGAAATCAACGGTAAGTTTATTATTATTGAAAATGTTCCTGCTAGAGTGTGTGTGGAAACGGGAGATCATTTTTTTTCACCTGAAACTGTGGAAGAGTTGCAAAAGATGATTTTGGAAGATAGAAAGCCTATTAGGGTGATTGAAACACCTGTTTTTGAGTTTGCTTAGCACTTGGTTTAAATTGAGTTAAAGCTGATTGGAATTAACGCTTAATGTGTAAGTGCCTTTGCTTGTGCGATCGCCTCCTTTAACAACTATTTTATAAGTGCCGTTACTAGGCAATTTAACGGTGAGTTGAGACTCTCGGAGATTCTGGGAGTTGCCTGTTTTTTCGGCAATATTTTTGCCGCTGGTGTCGAACAGTGTTATGTTGTGGTCGAATGCTCTGCTTTTGAGGTCGATCGTAATAGGTTGACCAGCCCGTCCTTGGAAGGCGTGTTCGCGGGATTCGCCTTCTTTTAAGGTTTCTCGGCGCTCTAGGAGGGAGAGAGAGAGGTGACTTTTGGGCGATCGACATTGCTCAAATCTAAGCGGTAATTTGTGGTTGTTGCACCAGGGCCATTTCCGTTTCTGACTGCGATGATAAAGGCTGTTTTGTTGTTGGGGTCTCGGACTATTTTGTCAATAAATTGGGATTGTATTTGTTTTGCTGTTAGAGGTTTAGGTTGGTTGAAGTTGGGTTTTGAGGTACAGAAAAGCACGCTTCCGTCTAGATAGCGGGCGGCGTATAACCAATAGTTTTGACCGTTAGTTGTAAATTCGTTTCTGCTAAAGATAGTGAATCTTTCAAGTTGCGCTAGTTGCTGGTTACGGTTACAATTTTTATCGATGTAGATTTCGTTAGCTGATGGCTGTCGCTGGGCGAAAACTGCTGGGACGATGGTGGTTACAATTGCTGAGATGAGGGCGAGGGTGAGGGGGAAGGGCGATCGGCTTTTCATAAATACTTGTTTCTCTTTATTGTTGTCAGGTATTGTACGCTGTACTTCCTATTCTATCTCTTTTTTTAATACTTTTCTAATTCCGCAGTGCGCTGTTTAGTCATGCGATCCAAACATTCATTGAGGAAACCTCGATAACCGGTACCGCCACGATTTTTATAAACTTCAAATTCACAGGTTTTATCTCTTAACTGAATCCACCCTAATTGTGCTTCGGAAAGTAGCGCTCGCTCTTCGCCACTCAATTGGGAAATCAGTTGTTTGTAAACCTCGTTCAGTCGTTTATCGGAGGCTTCGTAATTCAACCGAATACAAGCTCTGACTTGTGCATCCCCTTGGGGGCGATCGCAATTAATCTGTTGAGCAATGGGAAAGCTCGGAGATTGTGCAGAAACTGATGTTGTACCGAAAATTGCCAAAAGCGCGTGAAGCGAAGCTATCCCGTAGGGAATCGGCCAAAAGAGCGATCGACCTTTCCTCAACTCTATTTTCATGACTCGTCAACCCATTTATCTGATAATTCCTCTTAACACGAGACAGAGTTGATTTGATTAATTTAAGTATTTTTTTATATTTACTGAATAAAAACGCCTTTTTTTATCAGATTCCAAAAGTGTGCTTGAGTGCTGCATCTACTGCCACCATATCCGACACAATACCAATTTTGCGATCGATTTCAACTTATAGAAGCGTCACAAGATTGTCTGTCATAATTACCGAGTCAGCTAGCAATCCCGTTTGCTGCCCTTCCGGTGTTCCTAGGGAAACAAAAACCCGGCTTGGGTGTCCTGAACGGGCTAAGTTGCTAGTAATCATTGCCGTAATTGTTTGCCCTAAACCAGTCCCCAGATTATTAGCTTGAACTCTCAAAGCTGGACGGCGTTTCGCAGTACGCAAATCCGAGCTGGGGAACAAAACCAAAACCACATCACCGCGACTATAAGGCATCGTAAGCATCCATCTCCGGTAGTTCCCAATCAGGAGCAAATCTACTCAACCGAACCCGTAAATCTGCTGCTTGTTCCTGGTTGATACCGCGAGATTGCAAGTTCACTAACCCTACTTTTGGCATAAAAGTAACAATAACTTGCGCTTCTTCTATGTCGGCGGGCATTTCCAATAACTCAATTTTGCCATTTCGGTATATCCCCTCTACTGACTGTAACATATTACTTCTCTGATAATTATCTATTTACATTTTAGCTGCGATCGCCAAACCCATCAAGTCTCCGATCAGCTTGGTGGATATTAGCACTTCTCAAAGGCCGCGCCAACTAAAGATAAAGCCACAATCGGAGCTGTCACCGCTCTTAAAATTCTACTCCCCAAAGAAACAGCTTCAAAACCCCATCCGATCGCCCTTTTCACCTCACCCTCAGTCCATCCACCCTCCGGGCCAATAGCTATGACAATCGATAATTCTCCCCCAGGGGGCGGGCACGGGGGCACCGCCCCTACAAAGGGGGGAGCGAAACTACCAATCAAACAATCCCACAAATGCCGATTGTCCCCGCGAGCCACACAAATAAATCGATATTTTTGACCGCAATCTTTCACAGCCACATCAAACGAAACCGGCTCTAAAATCGTCGGCACAAATTGACGTTCCGACTGTTCCGCCGCCTCCGCAGCAATTCTCCTCCACCGATCGACTTTCTGAGCACTTGGTTTGAGCAAAGTTCGATCGCTCGTTACCGGCACAATACTTGCCACACCCAACTCCGTCGCCTGCCTCACAACCTCGTCAAACCCGTTTCCCTTGGGCAATGCCGCCATCAAAGTCACTTCAACTGGTAGCTCCCTGTTCACAGCAATCTCCTCTGTTATCGAGGCAAATAACCCGGTTTCCTGGGCTTCTAGGACTGCTAACCACCAATGTCCTCGGCCGTCCATTGCAATAAATCGATCGCCCGCTTGCAAACGTAGCACTCGATTTAAATAATGCTGCTGTTCTCTAGTTAAGTCGATTTTGCGATCGCAAATTTGAGCGACAGTAATTGCTAATCTTTGTAATTGAGGCATTGAATTTGGGATTGTTCGTTTTCTATTAGAGATTTTTTTATTTAACCGCAGAGAACGCAGAGAACGCAGAGGAAGAGAGAATGAGAGGAGATAGGCAGGGGGCTTTCAACTGTTCAAAAAACAATAAAGGCAAAGCATCTACAACCGGAATTCTTTTACAAATTCACGTTTTTTCTGCAAATGCTCTGCCTTTATATTACTTTTGCCAGAAGTCTATTGAATAGAATCGAAAATCGGCTTATCCTTCCTCCTTAATCTTCTTTAAATAAGTGGAAATCGCTTCTGTAGCTAGCTGTGTAATCGGCTTGCCCTGACGGGCTGCTTCTTCTTTGAGCTCGTTGTAGATTTCATCGCGGACGCTAATCCGGCGGCGGACTTTGCCACCGCCAGCAGTGGCAGTCTCGTTTTCATCTTCGTTACTAGACGTAACTTTTAAATCATTAATCTCAGTTGTCATCGAGTCAGCAGATTGGTAGTTGGTTACAAATTGACGGATAGATTCTAACCCGACGCGATCGCAAAAATTGCCAAAACTCTCGCTCAGTTGCCGTTTTTGCTTGAAATAAACAAAAATCGGCTCCAGAAAAGCTTCAAAATCCTTGACGTGCAGCTTTTCCTCAATGGGTTTTGCCAGCCGCGTTTGATCGGGAGAACCGCCCAGCCAAATCTGGTAGGATTCCGGGGAACTCCCGACAAACCCCAATTCTGCCATATAAGGGCGGGCGCATCCATTTGGGCAACCAGTCATCCGCACCACCAAATGCTCGTCTGCCAAGCCCACTTTGGTTAAAAGTGCCCGAATCCGCTCTAAAATGCTCGGCATCACGCGCTCCGATTCGGTAATCGCCAGCCCGCAAGTCGGCATTGCTGGACAGGCCATCCCATAGCGCACTAAGGGGTCGATCGCAGTTTCCCGCTGAATGCCACATCGATCGAGTATTCCCTGAATTTCCTGTTTGATATCCGGCGAAATATCGTAAATCAGCACGTTTTGGTGCGGCGTCGCCAGTACCGGCAAGTTGTACTTCTGCACAATTTCCCGCAAAGCTGTTTTTAGCTGAAATGAACCTTCATCCTTGATCCGGCCATTGTCCACGGAAATGCCGACAAACAGTTTACCGTCTCCCTGGTCGTTCCAGCCCAAGAAATCAAAATACTTCCACTCAGGCAGGGGTTTAAACGCTTCTAGCGGCTTGCCAAAATATTCGGCTACTTTTTCGCGGAACCACTGTACACCTTTGTCGTTAATCAGGTACTTCAGCCGCGCGTGCCGTCTGTCTGTGCGATCGCCGTAATCTCTTTGGGTTGCTACAATTGCCTTGACCAAATCGTAAACATCATCCTTGGCTACATAGCAAATCTCATCAGCAACCCGCGCAAAAGTCTCTTCTTTGTTGTGAGTGCGGCCCAAACCGCCGCCAGCAAACACGTCAAAACCTTGCAATTCGCCAGCTTCATTGGTAATTACCACCAAGCTCAAATCCTGAGAGTACAAGTCAATTGAATTGTCTCCCGGCACGGTGACGGAACACTTGAACTTGCGCGGCATATAATGGCTGCCGTAAATCGGTTCTTCTTTGTCGTCAAATGTTGTGCCGTTGCGGTTGGACTGTCTGGCAGCTTTCACTGCGGGGTCTTCTTCCGCCGAAACAGCCTTTTCCCCATCCAACCAAATTTCATAATAAGCACCGGTTTGCGGTGTCAGTAAATCGGCGACATTGTTGGCGTATTGCAGCGCATACTGGTATTCTGGGCGATTTTTGTATGGTGCCGGAGGTGCCATGATGTTGCGGTTCAAGTCGCCGCAAGCTCCCAAGGTTGACCCCATATTTTTAATAATTGAGGAAAACACTGCTTTAAGATTTTTTTTCAACACGCCGTGCAGTTGGAAACCTTGGCGCGTTGTGACGCGGATCGTGTGGTTGCCGTATTCTTCAGATAGCTTGTCTAAGGCTAAGTATAATTGCGGCGGAGTGAACCCGCCGGGATTGCGGGTGCGGAGCATGAACTGATAGTCTTTTTCTTGTCCTTTAACTCGATTGTCGCGGTTGTCTTGCTGGTACGAGCCGTGAAATTTGAGAATCTGAATCCCTTCTTCGGTGAAGTGGGTTGTTTCTTGTAACAGTTCAGTCGCAACGGGTTCTCGTAAATAGTTGCTCCGTTCTTTGAGACCTTCTGATTTAGAGGGCTTGCGCGCAACTGGGGTTGAAGTGGAAGATGTGATCATGGGAATGTATAGTGCCAGTTATAATTAGATACAGCCGATCGAATATTTCTTGACAATTTGACACTTGACAAATTTGCACTTGACAAATCTCCTCAGAAATGCTGTGTCGGATCTGTTGACAACTCGGTTAACAACTAAGTTAACAAGTAAGTTAATAACGGTAATCCGCTAGGAATTCTGATGGTGCTTAATTGTAACACGATCGAGCCGGGCCTGAAAAATTGTAATTAAGAGCTAGTCCCTAGGTAGCGAATAAATAGACAAAATAGTACACTTGTAGACAAATATGCGGTGTACCATTTTGTTTAAGCTCGCGCGTTTTCGCAAAAAAGCTGGGATTGTCAGTAAAAACAC
>NZ_JAUBOX010000163.1:0-5710 GCF_036700445.1 Microcoleus sp. T3_B1 | reverse complement strand
ATGACTAATGACTAATGACTAATGACTACTGACTAATGACTACTGACTAATGACTAATGACTAATGACTAATGACTACTGACTAATGACTACTGACTAATGACTAATGACTAATGACTAATGACTAACTACATTAAGGATTGCTATGCAAAAGTGGGAGTATTTATTTGTGGATGCGAATATGTATCCTTTTGGAAACAAGCTGATTAGTTTATATGTAAACGGTGAAGAACAGCGAGATTGGAAACAAGGCTCGCTGCATCAATTTGTCAATCATTTGGGGGAGGAGGGATGGGAACTTGTGGCTCTGGATCACGACTCGAAGTATGACCAAAATTGTTTGATTTTTAAACGCCCTAAGCTTATTTAATAAAACTCGGATTAAAAAAACTTCTGACATCCATAAAGATTGATATTTTCCACAATTCTTAGCAACGAGCTAAAAGCCCGTTCCCCAACAAAGATATTTTATTGTGGAACAGGCCTCCTGCCTATTCTTGAAAAGAGTACCAGATTTCAGTTCAACCTAACGGGAGCATCTCATATTTGTAAAAACACTTCTTCTGGCTCCTTCCTTCTTCCTCTTTCCTCCTGCCTCCTGCCTCCTGCCCCAAAACTCCAATTTCTAGCTTTGCTGCTTTCATTGAGATGCTCACAACCTAACTTAACAACAAACCACAGTTTTTTTCATTAGTATTACAACTTGTCCGAGCGATCGAGCCTGCGCTGCCATTCGGCATCTATTTTGGCTGACTGTTCTAGTTCTTGTTGGGTTAATTCTGTTTCTGTTGTATAAGCTAAGTCTTCTCCAGTCAGAACGTTTTCTGCTGCAAATTCCTGGGCGTAGGCCAGTTTTTTGAGCAAGTTGGCATCGGGTTCGTTTAATAACATTGCTCGCTGCTGACGCTCTTGATTGCGGGCTTCTATCCGGCTATTTTTCCACTGAATCCAGAAGTAGCGAATTAAAGGAATTGCGAGAAATCCGACGCCGTAAATTAGGAGCATGGGATAAACAGCGCTGACGAAACCGATAAATCCACCGACGATTAAATTATTAGTTAATAGATTCCCCAAAACTAACGCACCGACAAGATTGACGGCTCCTAACCCTGCTGCGAGCATGATTTGTCCTGAACTGGCGTTGCTGAAACGCCACAGCATTTCTCGCAAATAAGCTGCTACTGGTTCAGAATTTCTCTCGGTGGCTGTGGTTTGCAATTGCGGAAAATGGTAGACTATTTGCCCTTCGGGACTGACTTCGGGGCGGCCGTCAAAACGGGCGAGAGCCGGTAGCATATATTGTTCGTATTCTCGGGCGTATCCCTGTCCAAGATTTTCGAGATAGGGGGCAATTTGTTCGGCGGCGACGGCACCTCGGTTGTTGCGAATTGCAGTCGCAATATCGCTCCACTTGCGCTCTTCTAGATTGTGATTGGGATTGCCGTCTCCAAAGAGAAAGGAGAAAACTGCTTCCAGAAAACTCATCTCGGGTTTTGGGCCAGTTAAGCGCGATCGCTGCTGGTAGTATGGTTGGTCATGGTTCCAGTAAAATATCCAGCTTAACTCGTTCCAGAAGTAGGGAAAAAAGGAAAAGCCGCCGCCTCTGCCGCCCCCGCTACCACCGTCTCCTCCGCCGCCGCTGTTATTGCTGTCGCTGCTGGAGAGTAAACTGGAGATTAAAATAGTGATAGCAACAAAAATTAAGAGGATGGAAGCTACCAGCACTATGCCAAAAGATATCCGAATCAGGTAAAATAAAACTCGCCAGATTTTTTGCCACCATTCCTGCAACTGCAAGCGCAAGAATTTGTTTCGCAAAATATCTCGAAAGTTCTTGGGGAATAGGTAGGCAATGTCGCCGGATTCTGCTACTTGCAGGTTGCCGCCTGCTTCGGAGGCGAGGGTTAACAGTTCTCGCTGGGCAAAATTGACATCTAATCCAGCTTTTGCCGCCACGTCTCCAACCGTAACGCGGTAGCCAAGTTGTTCGACGGCTTGCATAATGGTGGGATTCGGAGCCATAGGTTTCTCTCTGTGAAAATTACCCGGTTATTTTTATTATATATTGCGGGAATTCGAGCTGGTTTTGGCGATCGGGTTTCGGATTTTTTTTGATGCTGCCCTTGACTTTGGGGCAAAATATTGCTAGTGTTTTGCCGAATAACTTTTAAGTATGGGCTGAACTCGAATAGCTTAATAAAACTTTGTGATTGAATTTCTCTTCGGCATTTGCTTTTGCTTGTTTGCTCTGAGGGTCAAGGAGGGTGGATTATGGGTACAGTTAGTAAGGTACGGTGCGCGATCGCCCGTTGGCGTTAGCAAAGCAATCCGAAGGAAAGCCATCGAAGAGGAGAGGATGGCCCCTGCACCCTCCAGCAGAACTTTTCCCTTCGGCGCGGGTTTTTGTAAGTTTTGTGTAGAGTGCCAGAGATATGTTAAAGAAATCTAGTTTTTTTGCAAGTCTTGCAAGACTTCTATAAAATAGATAGAGCTTGCGCGGGTGTTAAACCCAAGGGCGTGTTTTAAGGTTCGCACTTGCGATCGACTAAACTTTTTAGCGCCCTCAACACAACGGCCCACTACAACAGTGGCGCAATTATTAATAGCAAAACTTTACAGGCTAATTTTTCGGATTAGCCACTAACCAAAGAATCGCATATGCCAAGAACTCAACGCAACGATAACTTTATTGACAAAAGTTTCACGGTAATGGCTGATATCATCCTCAAGATTATGCCAGCCAAAAAGCAGGCGAAGGAAGCTTTTGCTTATTACCGGGATGGTATGTCAGCTCAAGCAGATGGCGAATATGCTGAAGCCCTGGACAATTATCATGAAGCGCTGAAGCTGGAGGAAGATCCTTACGATCGCAGTTATGTCTTGTACAATATGGGGCTGATCCATACTAGCAACGGCGAACACGATAAAGCTTTGGAATATTACAGCGAGGCTTTGGATCTCAATCCGAGAATGCCACAAGCACTGAATAATATTGCTGTAATTTACCACTATCAAGGGGAAAAGGAAAAGGAAGCTGGCAATATTGAAGGCGCGGAAGGGCTGTTTGATAAAGCTGCGGATTATTGGAAGGAGGCTATTCGCTTGGCCCCAAACAATTACATTGAGGTACAAAATTGGCTGAAGACGACAGGCCGATCGCAAATTGATGTGTATTTTTAACTAGGATGGGCATGGGGCACGGGGCATAGGGCATAGTTAGTAGTTAATAGTTGGTAGTTAGTCGTTTCTCTAATAACAAATAACCAATTCCCTATGTCCAATGCCCAATGCCCAATGCCCAATGCCCAATTGCCCATTCCCCATTCCCCATTCCCGATTTTTATGATTGACAGAGAAGAAGTTCGGAAAGTAGCGAATTTAGCGAGATTGGAATTAACGCCGGAAGAAGAAGAGCAGTTTACTGGTCAACTTAACGGTATTTTGGATTATTTTGAGCAGTTGAGCGAACTAGATACGAGTAAGGTACAGCCGACAACGCGGGCGATCGATGTTAGTAATGTAATGCGATCGGACGATTTGCAACCTTTTGCTAAGGGAGAAAGTATTTTGGAGGGATCTCCCGATCGCGATGGGGAGTTTTTTAAAGTTCCTAAGATTATGTAGGGTTCCCCCTACGCAGCTAACTGAGGAACATCCCTTGAGGGGCGGGCTAGCAATGCCTACCCCAAAACCCGATTAAATTAACTGTCGAACAGGTAATAAGTAAGCCCGGTAGAAGCCACCCCACAAGCCGATTAAACTGATAGAAACCCAACACAATATCGCTCATAGCGATGATCGGGAAAGTTCATTTTTGGGGCGACAAATAGTCATGTACGTATTAATTGGTGGAGCAGGAATGATGGGGCTGGGTTTAGCCCAGCAGTTATTAAAACTCGGTCATACGGTTGCAATCCTCGATGCCGACCCGCTGGCTTGTCGCTTTGCTCGTGAAAAAATCGGAGTGATGGCATTTGAAGGCAGTGCGGTGAGTACAACGGTTCTTCTGGAAGCGGGAATTAAACAAGCAAACGCAGTCGTTGCAGCACTCAGGGATGATGCACTGAATTTAGCGCTCATCACCCTATCCAGGAGCTATGGCATTTCCCATATTGTGGTGCGGATGCGCGATCGCGAATTCATGGAAGCCTATCGCCTTGCCGGAGCCAGTCACATCATCAGCACGATTGATTTGGCAGTCGCAACAATGGCGAATGCGATTGAATACCCTCAAATCGAATCGATGATGCACTTTGAACAAGGACAAGTCGAGGTGCTAAAGCTGCCCGTTCCAGGCGATTGCAATGTGGCAGGTCGCACCGTTGCTCAAATTGCTCAAGACCCTCGTTTTCCAAAAGGTTCGCTGATTATTGGTTATCAATGCCATGCCTGCGCCAATCTGGAGATTCCAAACGGCAATACTGTTCTAGAAGCAGGTTCTACCATCTTGGTCGTCACCCGTCCAGAGCTAGTTCACCAGATGATTGATTACCTTCGCATTCGCGCTAGTCATCTGCCAACGTTAGAAGTTTCTCATCCAAATCTTTGATGTAAGGATGAACCAGATCCTCTGGGACAATTCGCTTGCGGAGGGCATCGCTAACTGCTCCTTTTTCTGCTAGAAGCAATCGCCGCCGAATCGTATCTAGCCCGGTGCGATCGCCCTGTACTTGCCCGGCCCGATGTTTATTGTAGAGATCGCGCAGCACTCGCTCAGAGTGTGCTACTCGTGCTTGATATGATGCCCATAACTCTTCGTAAACTGCCTTCGGCAACACACCAGATTTCAGCAAACTATCTAGCTCATCTTGAGCCGCTTTGGAAGCGATCAACTGAATCTGTAACTGCCCAGCTTCCTGCATTACATCAGAAACACGGCTAATTTTTAGTCGTTTTACTAGCCAGGGTAAACTTAATCCCTGTCCTACCAGGGAGCTAGTCCCTAGGTAGCGAATAAATAGACAAAATGATACACTTATAGACCAATATGCGGTGTACCATTTTGTTTAAGCTCGCGCGTTTTCGCAAAAAAGCTGGGATTGTCAGTAAAAACACTCCAACGTTGGGACGTTTCAGGGAAGTTGCCAGCCTTGCGCACCCTGTCAGGTCATCGGTTCTACACCGAAGATGATCTCTTGATAGCCAACGGATTGAAGCCCATAGAAGCCAACCGAAAAACGGTCGTTTACCGCCCTTGTTTCGTCCAGTGGACAGAAGCCGGAACTCAAAAATCAGATGCTGGCAATGGAAGCTTTCTGCCCTTGTCGAGGATTAACAGTCGATGATTGGGTATCAGAAATTGGGGGCGGACTAAATTTTAAAAGGAAAAAGTTTCTAGCAATCATGCTGTCAATGCTCAAAGGTGAAATATCAATAATTGTAATTGCAGACAAAGACAGAATGTGTCGCTTTGCTTTTGAATTCATCCAAGAGCTTGCCACGTCGGTTGGATGCGAAATTGTAGTCGCCAATCAATTATCGTTGTCCCCCCAGCATGAATTAGTAGAAGATTTGATGGCGATAATCCACTGCTTCTCTTGCCGTCTATACGGTCTACGAAATTACTCCAAAGAGCTCAAAGAAAACCTAAAAAATGCTATTGACAAGCCCGTACAAGAACTGGCAAAATTGAGGAATCAAGAAATACAGTGTTGAGGTCGAACAATGCTTTTATCCATCAAAACAAAGTTAAAGTTAAACAAGAGCCAAGC
>NZ_JAUBOX010000025.1:0-96245 GCF_036700445.1 Microcoleus sp. T3_B1 | reverse complement strand
TTAACCGCAGAGGGCGCAGAGAACGCAGAGGGAGAGAATACAGAGATGAATAATTCCGATGCTACCGGATTTGATATAACATACAATTTAAACTCACATCTTGCACCATTGTTAATTAGCCTTTTCTGAACAGGCTTTCCGGCCTGTTCCACAAGAAGAAAATTTATCTTTTGTGGAACAGGCCCGACAGCCTGTTCTTGAGAATGGTGCAACCTCTCAATTTAAATGCACAACAGCTTAGGGCGCAAGTCTCGTTAATGTTTCTTAGGATTTTTCGGAAAAGGAATGCCCAAACTTTCGTGAAAAACAACCTGAGTTTTATAAGTCAAGCGCCGGTTAACTTGTTTGATGATTTTTTCCAAAAGCGCATCGCCGGTTTTTTCTATTAAAGGTTGAGACATCGATCGAATAAACTTGGGAAAGCAAACTCCCACAGCCAAATCCAGCTTCCAGGTAGTAATGGTAATCGCAGGCGGCAGCTTAGCGCGTTCCGAGCTCGGCCAATCGGCGGCAAACTCCTGAGACGGTATCTCCACTAGCTTCATTGCCGATCGAAAATCCACTTCATACCCAGGGGATGTATAATCGGGAACCGGGATTGTCTTAATCAAATAGCACCCTTCAGCGTCAGGCGGCAGCAACTCTAAACCAATTCTCGCTTCAACGCGGTAGCCAAAAGCCCCAAAACGCCCGATTAATAAATCATAGCCGTTTTCGCCGATCGGCTGGGCCTTCATCGGCGAAGCGCAGTGGCAAAACCAACTCTTGTGGTTGTTCAAATGGTTCCCCACCGTCTCCGCATCGGCGTACATCTCCATGCTGTCTTCAAAATGCGTGTGAAACCAAATCGGCTCAACTTCCTCTGGTGCATCCGCGCTTCCACTTTCGGGCGGTTGGACACTCGCATCTGGGTAGTAATTTTCGTCAGAAGCTTCAACAGTTTGATATTCAGCGGAATCGTGCTTCATCGTATGCTCTCCTGTTATAGCTAGTAAAAGTATAGTCATTTATCGCATGACATGGGAGGCATTAAGTCCCTCCCCCTTCGCTTGTACTTTGAGCGGATTGACCCGCCTCGGCTGAACTACGCAGCTCCCTATCAAGAAAGCTAAACGCATTTGGGATTGCTTTTCTCAAAATGTTGTAGGCGCCATTCACATCGGAATTAATTAATTGACCGACCGATGTTTTGTACAATCCTCTCTTGATTCGCTTGCCACTAAATATGACATCATTCCCAGTCTTTCCATAAACAGGGATTGGGTCTAAATTAAGAAAACTTGATTGAGAAGTATAAGATTCTTCTTGCTGTAGCACCTTAATCCCAACTAATTGAGCTTTGTATTCCAACATCTCAATTAGTCGAGCATGAGGAACGTTGATAAAGTTTTGATTAGTTTGCTTCCCTAAGTTGATCTCGTTTTTCCATTGTACATTTTTGCCAATTACTAGCATCTCAAGTTGTTTGGCGACAAGAACGTCAACGATCAGGCGACTGGTATGGTGTAAATAGTTATCGACTTTTTGATTGCGACAACGAGTTAAACGCTGAATGCGGGATGAGGTCTTGCGACCTCTTTTCAACTGAGATTGTAACTCGGCTTTACGTTTGTTGTAGAACTGATTAATTGATTTCAATGGTCGCCCGTTAATCAGGAGAGGGGTAAAACCCGGCTGATTTGAAGTTAACGCCACTAAATTATTCAGTCCTAAATCAATACTAGCTACGAAGTTTTTTGGGTTTTCATCAAGGGTGAACTCCGGTTCATTATAGATTACCTCAATTACATAACAATCGCATTTAGGAACCAGTCTAACTTGGCAAACCCGATCTGGTTTTACCTTGGTTTTTATTGAGATTTCCGTACCCGAAAGCTTGATGATTCCTTTTTTCAATTGCTTGCTACTAACAGCCTGAATCGTATAGACGAGGATATTCCGTCCTTTGATTTTATCTTTGTACTTCGGTAGTTTTGGGCTACCAGTGAATTTAGTGGGCTGCGTTTTGTAAGCTTTTACAGCCTCAAAAAAAGATTTCCAATTCTTGTCCAATATCATCAATACTTGTTGACTAACCTTGGCTGGCAAGTCTTTGTACGCTTGATGAGACTTCATCAAACCGTTCATTTCGTTGTAATTAATGTAACCCCATCCATAGATAAAACTCTGACGAATTACGTAATTAGCAGCATTGTAGAGATTTTTGGATTGAAAAGCTAATTTATCAATCTCCACGAAACGGTGTTCCGTAGATTTAATGATGTGCCTCTCTGCTAGTTGCATTCAGACTCTCCATTTTTTGGCGTTGCTTAATCAGAGTATGAAAAAAATAAGTTAAAAATCCAGAAGCTTTGTGGATACTGGTTTCTATGACTTGCATATTTAGCCTTTCATACCGTAAATCAGCAACGCCCATTTTTTAACGAGCGAAATAATTCTTTCAGTTGACCCTCCTGACTATATGATAGTACCATTGTTTATTGATGCTTACAATCTTAATGAAGTTTTATAATACACGCCAATCGATCGGGTTGGGGATGTGTTAAGGAAGTTTCCTCCCTACAATTGAGAAATCGATAGTTGCGCTATAGCAACAAAACTTACCCTAGTTCAGCATAACTCGACATATGAAAGCATTTGTAGCAGGAGCCACAGGTCAGACTGGCCGCCGAATCGTCGCAGAATTAGTCAAGCGAGGCATTCCCGTGCGCGCCTTAGTCCGAAATCTAGACACAGCGAGGCAAATTTTACCGCCGGAGGTAGAGTTAGTGACTGGGGATGTATTAAATGCGACTTCCCTGGGCGATGCCATCGGCGATAGTACGGTATTGCTGTGCGCGACAGGGGCGGCCCCTGGTTTTGACCCGACAGCGCCTTACAAGGTGGATTTGGAAGGTACTAAAAATTTGGTGGATGCAGCTAAGGCTAAGGGAATTGAGCATTTTGTGCTTGTGACTTCTCTGTGCGTCTCTCAGTTTTTTCACCCGCTGAATTTGTTCTGGCTGATTCTGGTTTGGAAGAAGCAAGCCGAGGAATATTTGCAAAAAAGCGGCCTCACTTATACGATCGTCCGTCCGGGCGGTCTCAAAAATGAGGATAATTCAGATGCGATCGTCATGACTGGTGCAGACAAAATGTTTGAGAGCAGCATTCCCCGCACCAAGGTAGCCCAAGTGTGCGTGGAGGCGCTGTTTCAGCCGACTTCTCGCAACAAGGTTGTGGAAATTGTGGCGAAGTCGGAGGCTCCGCAAAAGAGTTTTGAGGAGTTGTTTGCCAGTGTGATTTGATTGAATTAGGCTCGCTTGGGTTCGGTGCGTCAGACAAAAAACACTTTGATTTGGATCTGAGATGTTGCACTGTTGTCAACAACAGGCAAGATGCCTGTTCCACAAAAAGTGCATTTTCTTGTGGGGAGTAGGGGTTGGGCATCCTGCCCGCCCAAAAAAGGCTTATCGAGAATGGTGCAAGATGTGATGTGGGTCAAAGATTTGGGCTGACGCACCCTACAACAATTTTCCGATCGCCAAATCTGGCAAAATCTTTATAGTTTTACGATTCGCCGTTGAAATTTCCCTCTCCCAGCATGAAAACTCTCAAGTGGCCAGCTTGGTTCCCCTATCCGATTTCGTGGTTAAGGGCATTTGCTCTCGCTCAGAGTTTTAGTTTTGTCCTTCGCAGGGGCATTCCTTTTGTCAGCGACGATATCGGCTTTCTGACTCTACTGCTGGCGGCTTGGCTGATTCAGTTGCCTGTGTTTTTTGTTTGTCACTTGTTAGCCGTCAAAATCTTAAATCCCTTACTAATTATGCTGCCGGGCCGCTTTCGCGTTGCGCGCAAGTTTAAGCGTCGGCATACGGGTATTCGATCGCACTTGCGAGAAGGCTTGAATGCTGTTGTAGTGATTTTTTTTGCATTTAATCTGTCGCTGTTGGTGCAACTTGCGATTTTTTATTGGCCAGCGCGAGCGATCGATCCGGCTCAGTTACTAACAGGAATATCTACTCTGACAAATGTTGCCATAGCCGGTGAATTAGATTTCTGGCTGATTAAATTGGCGGGGGTTTTATCGAGTCTAACGCTGGTAGCCGCGCCGCTATATCAATACGATTTTCGGGTGCGCCGAATGCGGGCGGCTCGAAAATTAGCCGAATTTGCGGAAATGGAAATGACTTTGCTGGAAGCTGAGAAATTAAGCCGTCGAAAAAGAGGTTTGCTGAGGCGATCGGAAATTCAAATCCTCGGATTTCTACTTTTAATCGGCGCTGTGATTGGCGGCGGTGTTTTTTTGGTTGCTAATTTGCGGGGAAATCAGCAGTTGTCGCAGTCGGTAAGCGGGCGGGGAAAATTCCCGCCGCTGGCTATTAAAACGGGCGATCCTTATATTCGAGCCCTGATGCGAACTATTTCTGCTAGCGAGTCCAATGTTTCTCGGCCTTATCACGTTGTTTACGGTGGCAAATACATATTAGATTTGAGCCGCCATCCTGACTGGTGTGTGAGGATTGTTAATGGCCCGAATCGGGGCAAGTGTACTACGGCAGCGGGCAGGTATCAATTTCTGACTTCGACTTGGAAGGAGAAGGCTAAGCGCTATCAGGCGCGTCGTGCTAATTTTTTATTCTGGGAAGATTACAGTTTTGAACCAGAAGATCAGGATGCTGTGGTTTATGCTTGGTTGAGCGATCGCAAGTTTTGGAAGGCTGATATTCCTGAGATGTTGCGGCAGGAAAGATTAACGGACGTATTGCGGATGCTTTCGGGAACTTGGACGAGTTTGGGATATGGAATTGAGACCAATTCTATGAGTTCTCGTTTGCCGAAAGTCTACCGGGAAATGCTGCGGGAAGAATTGGAAAATGCTGGTTCTTAGGTTAAATTAACACAAAGAAGGGTAGGGACACTGCAGTGTCCATTGGTGTCAACTTAACGTTAAACAGTCCGACAGTCCGACAGGGAATGAATTCCCTGCCTCAAAGCTAAAGTCCTCTGAAGAGGACTGAGAATAAAATTTTTTAAACTCATTAGTCCTCTTCAGAGGACTTTAGCTATTAGACAGGGGTTTCAACCCCTGGCGGACTGACGGGTAGGCGGGAATATTGATGGACTAAAAGCTTAAGTTGACACCTATGGGCCAAGCCCTGTCCTACAGAGATCCGGTGCAATCCACCATATTTGATATAATTACTTCAATTTTGGTAAAAAGGCTGTCAAACATTTGTACAATTCTAATCCCGGCCCTGCTTGCAGCGGATAAAGCTTGTCGAAATTAATGGGATTTCCTGGTGCTAATTTCCACTCGGTTTTCTGTGCGGTTTTTGGGGAAATTTCGATCGCTAGCGTGATGTTAATAATGTTGTTGTGCTGGGGGATGCCCCGGAAGCAGTAACTTTTGCCCGTGCGTTTGTCTGAATCGCTGCCGGTGATGTATCTGTCTTGTTTGCGAAATTGGATTTCTCGAAAAGGTCGATCGAGCACAAAGGAGTCTCGGTAGCGGTAGTCTCCGTCGCGCAAGCTTTGGACAGTCGGCTTGATTTGACTTATAAGTGTTGCTGGACTAAGAGTTAGCATCATTGATCCGCGTTCCTCCTGTGAAATCGGTGATTTTGCTGCCTGGTTGCGGGTGTCTGTGTCGCTGTTGGCGGCTTAAACAAACGCGCGCCGTGTAACAAATTAATAAAAGTTGTGATGCAGTTTAAGTTGATCGGGAGCATCTCATATTTGTAAAGACACTTCTTCTGGCTCCTTCCTTCTTCCTTCTGAGTCTTTTCTCCTGGCTCCTGACTCCTGACTCCTAACTCCAATTTCTACCTTGGCTGCTTTCATTGAGATGCTCCCAAGTTGATCCCTAGCAATCGTGAATAATTATTTCAGGGTTTCCTCTCGGTTATTTATCTGAGTAATAATAGAAACATACAGCAAGCCGTGAGAAATTTTACGGGCGCATATTTAGGGATTAATTGACAATACTGCGAGGATACTGCTATGTTTTGCGTGACGCGAGAAACCGGAAATTCCCAACGGCGAGGCTCTTTCACCTCTGCGTCTAAAAGTACCCCTATTCTGCGATCGCGAGTTTACAAAGATGAGGCTCTGGTGTCGGCCACGCTAGCGGGGCTGCCAGCTCTTTTGGCATCCCTCGAAAGCTTTCGCGAGCAGTAGAACTTGGCATTTTCTATTGCTATATATGGCGCTTTGATGTTTGTGATAGCGGCTGCCAACCGACCAATGGCTGTTTTGATTGCACCTACAATCCTCCTCGATTTGAGTAGAGTTTTGCTGTGCTGAACTATTGCAGGACTAAGAAACCTGGTTGTTTATACACAAACATTTTTACAGCCCTTTGTTATGGTATGAAAAATGGTATAAAAACCAGGTTTCTTGGTATCTGTCCGTAAGTCTTGTGTTAACAAAATTTATTTGTCAGTGTCATCCGGTGCGATCGATCCCTCTACCTCTTGGGAAGAACGGCTTAACATAGAGTCGTGCAGGTGTTCGCTGTGCTGCCGTTCTTGAGCCATTAATTCTCTGGCTTTTTCTTCAGCAATTCCCTCCCCATGTGTTTCTAGCTCGTGGGAGGAACGATTGAGCATAGATTCGTGCAAGTGTTCGCTATGCTGCCTTTCTCGTGCAATTAGTTGTCTAGCTTTTTCTTCGGCGTTCATGGGAGTCTCTCCAAGTGTTTGTGAGAACTGATTCTTATATTAAGATGCCACAATTCGAGGGTAAATGTAGCAAGATTAACATAAATTTTTACAAATAATTGTAGAAAAAAATGTAGAAAAAAATTTGAGTTTACTGGCGGTGGGTATCGGGATCGGTGGTAGCCGAGCTAATTATTGCCAGACACCGGAAAAGATATTCTTGACTGCGATCGCAATTCGATTTAAGTCTTCCTTCAGCAGCGGCGGCCAAGAAACTCCTCTGCGGAGTCCCGATTCAAATTGCTGCAAACCTTCTACTGACAGTAAATGCAGTGCCGAGATCAATTGTCGATCGAGCATTGGAGATTCTTGCAGCCCTTCAAACAATATTTTTAAAGCTAATAAAATCGATGTCACCTGTCCGGGTACGGGGGGCTGACCTTGTTTGAGACGCATCAGGAAGGCGTCGGGATTTTTCTTGGTTTCCAGGGCGGTTCCTTGGTCGATCAGAAAACTGCGGGCTGTTTTGTAATCCATTTGACGTGCGATCGATCGGAGTGCAATTAATTAGCTGGCATTATATCACTTTTTGTCGCGCTCAATTTGGTAATATATTTCCATACAGCCTACACTACAGCTACTCGTGAGGTGCGCCCATAAGCACGCTACAGCTACTGATTAGAGGCTTAGCATTCATCCCACAGTCGCCGGGAGCAAAGTGAAACGGACAGGGAAAAATAAAACAATGGCAAAACACCAAGGAAATAGCAGAAAATCAAAGATTTATCGCTACTTGTGGCTGCTTTTTTTGTGTCTGAGCTTTCTGTTAGTTCCGGTCATCAAAAAAATCGCTGCCCATACGCCATTTCCCCCACCCGCTCCTATTGAAAATAGTGCTAGTTTTGGAGCGAGGATTCAAAGGACGATGGGGCTACTTGCGGCTAGCACTCCAACAGACCGCCGCCAAGTGCGTATTCTATTCTACGGTCAATCCATCACAGAACAAGATTGGTGGAAAGATGTAGTGAAGGATTTGAGACAGCGATTTCCCAATGCAGATTTAATTGTGGAAAATCGGGCGATCGGAGGATTTGCAGCACCGATTTTAATCCGTCCCAGCGAACACGATTTGTATCCTTTTTATCCAGACTTGCTAATTTTTCACGTCTACGGAGGCGGTGAAGATTACGAAGCCCTAATTGCTAATGTCCGCCGCCGCACTGCTAGCGAAATACTCTTGCATTCCGACCATATTGACTGGATGCCGACAGGCAACAGCGACGATCCAAATTCAGTCAGCAGATACGAATGGCACAACACTCATTCTACTAAATGGCTGCCGGAGTTGGCAGATAAATACGGCTGCGAAATCGCCGAAATTCGCGAACCTTGGCGCAGGTATTTGAAAGACAATCGCTTGCAGCCACAACAGCTATTGAGCGACAGCATTCACCTCAACGATTGGGGAAACTTTCTCCTAGCTGCTCTCATAAAACCGTACCTGCGGTACAACCCAAATTCTCCTCAACCGCCGCAGGATTTAGTGAAAACCTATACAGTTGGCAGCGATGTTAAATGGCAAGATGGCAAGTTGGTTTTAGAATTTGAAGGAAATAGAATAGATGCGATCGCCGATAAAACCTTCAACGGCAAGGCAATTTCTGCTAAAATTGCGATCGACGGCAAAAAACCCTCAGAATTTCCTGAACTTTACAGCATCACCAGACCTAGCGTTAGCCTTGGCGTCGGTTGGCCGGCAATCATCCAAATATCCAGTCAAAAACCGCTAATCGTGGAAGATTGGAAAGCCGTGATTACTGAGATTAACAGCGACGCTAGCAAGTTTAAATTTGACGTTGTAGGTTCTAAAACAGGTTACGACGGCAGCGGTACAAACGACGAAATGTTTGTCTCAAACTCGGGCCGCGTCGTGATTGAACCGAGAAACTGGTGGCTGCAAAAAGCCTATGAACACTCTAAAAAACCGACGCCTAAAGGCTTTGAGATTTCCTGGCAGGTGCGACCAATGTTTGTTGATTCATACGTTCCGCCAAACATTGCAGATTCAAACCGCGAGTATTCTACAACATTGGCTCAGAATTTGAGCAACTCCAAACACATCCTCGAAATCGTCCCCGAAACAGATGGGAAAGTTCCTATTGAGGCAATTCGAGTCTATCGCCCTCCTTTCTCCAATCTACCATCTCAAGTTGAGAGTTTTAAACCGCAGATATCAGCGGATGAACGCTGATCAACGCTGATGCAATTTTATCAGCGTTTATTTGCGTTCATCTGCGGTTTAAAAAATCTTTATGTTGATTTTATAGCAATCGCCTTGGCGGCGTAGGGCGTTGATGATTGTTCAAACCCTTAATAATTAAGCATCTTGACTCCTGACTCCTGCTAAGTAGGTGTGCAGAATTAATTACACAATATTTCTACTGAAACCCTTGCCTAGCAAGGAGTCTTTATGTAATTAATTTTGTGTGGTTACTTATAATCGCCAAGATTATCAACTTCTAGGAATTCCTAACTCGTGAAACATCAACAGCGATAAACATAAATCCGCCACAAAAATCAACACCCAAGAAGTTACCACCGCCGCCGTTGCAGCTTGGCCTACTCCTTTCCCTCCGCCCACCGTCGTCAATCCCCAACCGCAACCGACAAGGGCAATTATTAACCCAAAAATAAAACTTTTAATCACCACATTTACTAAATCCCAAGGCCCCAAGAAAGTTCGCACCGATTCCAAAAATACCGACGGTTCCAAATTATAAAAATGAACCGCTACAAATAGCCCGCCCAAAATTCCCACCGCTACCGAAAAAATTGTTAAAATCGGCAGCATGATGCAGCAAGCTATCACCCTCGGCACTACTAAATAATCAACCGGATTTGTTCTTAACATATACAGGGCGTCTATTTGTTCCGTCACCTGCATTTCTCCTATCTCCGCCGCAAAGGCCGAACCTACTTGTCCCGCCACCACGCCCGCCGTTAAAAGTGGTGCTAATTCGCCGCAAAATGCCACAGCAAAAGCACCTCCCATCGCCCCAACCGCGCCAAAGCGAACCAATTCTCTGGCTGATTGAAATGTAAAAATCATGCCGCCAAAAAAGGCTATTAGCAGCACGGATCTGAAAGAATCCAAGCCTACTGTTACTAAATGTTCCATGATTTTGCGGCGGTCAATTTTGCCTTGGAGTATGCGTAGCAGCACTTGGCCGCCCAAGAACAACGTCACGAAAAACCGCTGAAACCACCTGTTATTGAAGGTTTCATCTAAATGTCGATCGCACTTTTCTTGGTATTTTTTAACCAATGACTGAGGACTCGCGATTTATTGCAAACAGGGCGAAGCATTGCTAAATAGAGATTTACGCAATTGTACAGCAATTATTGCACGATTTGTCAACATATATTTTTTGTCTCTCAGCCCTGCGGTTGGTGGGTTAGGCGCGGTTTAAGATTTATTTATTGGTGACTTAACTTAATCGCCGCGCCCAACCCACCCTACAATATGACTAAAATCTAAAATCCTAGGACTACTCCGCAAGTAACAAGTCTATAAACTTATCCAACTTTTCATTATTCTTTTCGGCTTGATCCTTGCCAATTCTCAGCAGTGCCGATATCTTCTCTTCCGAGGCATCATCAATCGGCAGCGGTTGTTCGTGGCTCAAATCGGGAGTAATTCTCAAATATTGATTCGGTCTTTCAACCGCATCATAAATTTGAATTAGTTGATAATTTACCGTTTCAGCAACTCCCGTCATCATGATATTAATCAAAGGCTGAACCCACTCAACTTGACCCCAATTTTTCGCTTCTTCGTAGGGGTATTTTTTCTGAGCTTCTCCTGTCCCCAGCGATAGAATTACCATATCTTTTGCGGTCGGACCTTTGTCGGAGCGATCGTCGGGAATTCTGAATTTATTTCTAACTTCTGCATAGGCACAAAGTGCGGGATTGTTTGCGAAAACTCCCCCGTCAATTAAAGCGTAGGATTCGTTGGTCAAAGAGCGGATTTTGGTAGGTTCAAAGAAAGTGGGAGCTGCTGATGTGGCTCTGGCGATATCTCTAATAAAATAGTCTTCTGCTGGAAGTTCTTTAGCATCTATTTGATCGAAAAAGTGAGCTTTTCTCCTTTCGATGTCGTAACTGGAAATTAAACAAGGTTTGAGCAGTTCGCTGAGTTTGCAATTTCTAAAGTTTTCCAACAAGAATTGTTCTAAGCGCTCGCCTGGATATTTCTCATCTATCAAACCGTCTATAGATCTGAGTTTTTGCCATAATGAACTCTTAAAAACGTCGCGACCGCTCTCAATCGAAAAATTAAGAGCGTCTTTCGCTGACCACCGAGGTCTGGTGGGATTTTCGGCATCGGGATACAAATAGATGCAAGTTAAAATTCCTCCCGCACTCGTGCCCGCGATTAAATCAAAATAGTCAGCTATTCTCGCATCTGGGTTGCCACTTGCCTTTTGCAGCTTTGACTCAATGCTAACTAAAACTTGCGCGGGAATAATTCCTCTAATTCCGCCTCCATCTATGGATAAAATTCTGGTATATTTAGCCATTACTGTTGCCTCCTCTGAATGTTTGCTCGTTTCCTACAGTCCGGGATACAAAAAGTGGTTTGAGAAGCTAATCATAGCGGTAATAGCGGTAAGGTGCTTAGGGCGCGCCCTACATAATTCCGCATTCATGCACCGCTCAATCTCAAATCCCAAATCTTCAATCTAAATTTAATTGGCGGGCGGCGATCGTATAGCGAAAAATGTATTCTACAATTTCTACGTAATTGTAGGCGGCCGCTGGCGAGTCTGCCCAGACTGTTATGCCGTGATCGCGAATTAATAAAGCGGGTACAGACGGCGCTGAAACGGCAAAAAAGTCGCAAATTTCCTTGGCTATCTTAGGGACTTCCAAATAATTTGTAAAGAGGGGGATCGACACCTGCGGGTTTTCCTCCCACACCCCCAAACCTTTCAGCATTTCGATCGCCGGTAAAGGCACTGCATCTCCTGCTGTTAGCCGAGAAACTAAATTTGCCTCGATCGAGTGAACGTGATAGCAAGCTTTAGCGTTTGGAAAACAATTGTAAACGGCTAAATGAATGCTGGTTTCGGCCGAAGGGCGGCTGTCGGGAACAGGTTGCTCAACAATAGCACCGTCTGAGTTCATTCTGATAAAATCTTCTTTAGTTAACTGCCCTTTCGCGCGGCCGCTAGCAGTAATCCAAAAAGTGCCATCTGGTAAGCGGGCTGAAAGATTGCCAGCAGTCCCAACCATCCAACCGCGATCGTAAAAATGTTTGGCTGCTGCAATTAAATCCGATCTCAAATCGCCACTCATTCTTTACAAATTCCTCAGCTTTTGATCTATTTTTTAGTAGGTTGATAGGAATTGCGCTGGCCTATCTAAACAACGTAGGGTGATCCATGCACACCTTATATCAAATTCGGTAGCATCGGACTTATATGCAGGGGGGCGGGTTTATTATATTGTCTATTATGGGCAATTATTGTTGGTGAACCCGCCCCTACAAAATTTAACATCATACAATACCGATGCAAACGGAATTTATATTACCTGAGAAAGGCGATAGTTTCAATTCCATTTCTGGGACAAACTTTCCAAAATGTCAAAAAAATTATCCCATTTAGTATAAGGCTTTTGCTGTTCGTCTAGATACTGGGCAAGCCGATCGCGCGCAAACACCGACGAAGCCTGCAAAGCCATATTAAAATCCGTCAGCGAATCTCCGATTGCCACCTGTTCCTCGGCCGGGTGCTGGCCCATCACCCGCACCTTAGACACCAATTCCTCATCTCCTTCAAACTCAGAATTGACTTGCAAGCGAGGGCCACTAGCGTCCACATCCACAGCGTAAATAACGCTCGCCCGGTGTACCAAATCGCCCATTACCGTCTCTACCATGACCCGAAGACCGCCGGAAACGATCGCAAAATCTACCTTTTTCTCGTCCAAAAAATCCAGCAACTCCAACAATCCCGGCCGCATCAGCCTTCCCCTAGAAAATTCCACAATTTCCCCGTAACGTTCCGAGGGAATAGACTCTAGTAACTGCCGCACTCCCGATCGCAAACTCAGCCTTCTAGCGTATATTTCAGGCATCAGTTGAGACGACAGTTCCGGTGCGAAATACTTGAGCATGGCCACAAAAGTTTCTTCAACAGTTATCGTGCCGTCAAAGTCGCAGAATACCACCCGTTGCTGATTGTTCGGGATTGAAGATTTTTGCTTGTCATCGGTCATTGTCAGTCGCACCTTTCGAGAACGGCAAAAGTTTACACAATTCATCGTACACTGTCGAGCGATCGAGCGCGACAGCCCAAAACTAATAGTGACGCGCTGTTTGTTGGCAATTTACCGCAGGATTTTATTCAGAATCTTCGAGAGAATCTTCATCTTCCAGGGAATCTTCCAGGGAATCTTCGAGAGAATCTTCATCTTCCAGGGAATCTTCTACCTCCTGCTTGTGGTTTTTTGTCTTTTGGGGGTTAGACTTAGCCGGCAAACAGATTAAATTATCATCTTCAGTATTAATCAAACCTTTCGATCGCAACTTACCCATCAGTCGCGTCACCGTCACCCGCGTTGAGCCAATTGCGCTGCCAATTTGAGCGTGAGTCAAGGCCCAAGGCAGCCGGTAGCCCCGAACCACATCCGGTTCGTCGTCACCTACGTAAGGTTCGCCGAACTCCTCGATCAACAAAGTGAGAAATCCCAACAGTCGGTCGATCGTCCGACGCTGTCCCAAAGTGCTCAGCCAGAGGAGTTTCCGCTGGTGCTGGTAGCGAAACGCATCCAAAATTTCTCTACGAAAGTGAGGCCAATTATCCAAGTCGTGCCAATACATCCACACTACGTGAGTTTGATCGGCGTGGGCGTAAGCTTGGAGAGTAAACGGAGACTGAGCAACCAGTTCAAAGGGCTGGCCTGCGCCGACGAAGCCCAAAAAAGCTTCTTCTGTAGTTTTGTCAACGGATTTCGACTTCGCCGCCGCAGCGCTAACTTGAGCGCTACCTACGAGTCGCACAGAACCTTTCTGGACTAAATACAGCAGTCCGGGTCTTGCGGGAATCCGCTCATCTTTGCTAAAAGTCCGGCAGCGGTAGTGTTCCTGGGCCCAGTCGATAATTCGCTGCCAAGTGATAAACGGTCGATCGATAGTCTCTACAGGTGTGGAAGTTGATTGCATAAGTGAGGCTCTGGGATATATTTAAGAGTGAGAAAAACAGCTTCTGCCAGCAGTGCGATACAAAGTGAGACAACCAACCCCCGATCGAGCTTGCACGCTTCTTAACTATGCTGACTTTTCTTAGTTTTACCGAAAAATTTAATGTAGCAAAAAATACATCAAAATGGTAGAGTTCAGCAAAAAATTTGTCGTAAATTATTGTTATTTAGCAAAAAAATCGCTAGAAAGCCTATTAATTCGATGTAGCCCCGATCGGGGGAGCCGATCGACTATCTCTGAGATCAGCAGTTTAACGTACAAGAAAAGTGCAAGCGGTAACAGTCGATCGTTGCTCTTACCGTAGGATGAGCCGATATGGATACAGCAAATATGGAGCCGTGCCCGGAAGTTACAGTGAAGTGTTTCTTGCTTTCAAGGTTCCAAAGGGCGATCGCCCTGCAAGAGACACTAGGGGAAATTCCATTAAATCTCATAGGTGGCACCATTCTCAATAACGGGCAAGATGCCCGTTCCACAAAAGATGAATTTTCTTGTGGAACAGGCATCTTGCCTGTTCCTAAACAAGTAATTGAGAAGGGTGGAACATCTCAGTTTAACCTAACCTATGCAGACCTCTACAGACTGTCTGTAATGCGCGCATTACAGACTATTTAGGGCGTTTTTAACCACAAACTTAAATTTAAAATCTAAAATTTAGATCGATATACCTCACTAGGAGTACATTTCTATGCCCGGCCCGAGCCCTGACGGTCTTTCCTATCTTTTAGATGATAGCCCCAATAGTTTCGCCTTGACTCCGGGCTTTGTGACTCCTTATCCTAACGGATTTTTTGCCCTCGGCGGCAACGATTTTATTGTCGGTTCGTCGGATGCCGAAATAATTAGCGGTGATAATGGTAACGATCGCATTCTCGGCGGTGGCAATTCCGATACGCTGTTAGGGGGTGCAGACAACGATGTACTTAACGGTGGTGTCAGCAGCGACATCTTGTTTGGCGATGCCGGCAGCGATACCTTGCAGGGAGGTAAGGGAGATGACGCCCTCAACGGTGACTCTGGCAGCGACGTTTTAGTGGGGGATGGTGGCAAAGATACGCTGACAGGGGGTTTGGGCCCAGATACCTTTGTCCTCCGCAGCAACTCCGCAGTCTCCGATCCGGCGGCTGCAGACGTTATTACTGACTTTAACAGTTTTGTGGATTCGATCGGACTGACTGACAATCTTACCGAAGCTGACTTAATTCTCGAAGAAATATCGATCGCCCCCGGTATTTCCAATACATTAATTAAAATTCGCCAATCCAATGCTATTTTAGGCTTGGTAGCCAACGCATCTCCACAAGACCTTGCCAATACATTCATCTCTGCAACTACCGTATTGGGCAACCAACTGGATCAAGCTCGCGATTTAGGCGTTTTGGGCGGCACTCAAACGATCGCAGACTCGGTTAGCAAGGCCCGGCCAGACGGCCTTTACCGCTTTACTTTGCCTGCAACTAGCGACTTTAAATTAACTGTTAGCGGTTTGACGGCGGATGTTGATGTTGCTCTAATTAAAGATATTAACGGCGACAATTCTATTGACTTCACCGACATTATTGGTTCTTCTCAAGAATTGGATTTATCGCCGGAGTCGATCGATATCAATGGTTTAGACGCAGGAACTTACTTTGTTCGAGTTTATCAATACCAAGGCAGTACAGATTTCACCCTCAATCTGTCTGCAACCCCTGCAACTGTTTCTCCTAACAATGCGAGCAACTTGCAAGGTTTTGACTCTCGTTTTGGGTTCGGTTTGGTGAATGCAGCGGCGGCAGTTGCTAAAGCTCAAGGTACTGCAACTTTTCCTGATGTTCCCGACTTGGGCGGCGACGAGTGGGGCAGAGATTTAATTAAAGCTCCAGAAGTTTGGGCCCAGGGGTTGACTGGAGACGGAATTGTGGTGGCAGTTATCGACAGCGGAGTTGACTACAATCACCCGGATTTGACGGGGAATATTTGGAGCAATGCGGGGGAAACCGGCGTTGATGCGATCGGTCGCAATAAAGCTAGCAACGGGGTTGATGATGACAACAATGGGTTTGTTGACGATTTCCGAGGATGGGATTTTGTCAATAACGATAATGACCCGATGGATGATAACAATCACGGCACTCATATATCGGGTTTAGTTGCTGCGAAAAAAGATGGGGTTGGGATTACTGGAACGGCTCCGACTGCGAAGATTATGCCTTTGAAAATACTCGATCGGGCAGGGGTAGGTAAAATTCGGGATGAAATTAATGCGATTAATTATGCGGTGGCAAATGGAGCGAAGATAATAAATGTGAGTTTGGGCGGTCAACAGTTGAATGCTCAAGAATTGGATGCGATTCGAGCGGCCGAAGCTCAAGGTGCGATCGTGATTTCGGCGGCGGGAAATGATGCTCGCCCACAAGTAGATTATCCGGCTCGGTTTGCCAATGAGGTAGGAATTGCTGTCGGTGGTGTTACCCGAAATGGCTTGTTTGGGGAGTATTCTAACCGGGCGGGTACGGAGACTATTAATTATTTTGTTGCTCCGGGCGGCGATGGCGGCAGGGCGGATTCTGGTGATGTTTATTCAACTGTGCCGCTTTCTCAACCGGGGATTCCCTATCGATATTTTGCAGGTACTTCAATGGCAGTGCCACAAGTATCCGGCGTGATAGCTTTGATGTTGCAAGCTAATCCGAGTCTGACTCCTGCTGATATTAAGAGGATTCTTGCGGAAACTGCGAATCGAGCGGTTTGAATTAATTGATAATTGGTAATTAGTAATTGGGAATTGGTAATGGGATTGACATACTGTTACCAGATTTCGTAGGGGCGGGTTTCACCAACCATATCGAATTTCTACTAACAATATACATAAACCCGCCGCCACACAACTAACAATTTACATCAACATTGATTTGTATTGAATGCGAAAAATGTACAAGGGGTTTACCGTGGGATAGGGGCGGGTTTTATAGATTGTTAATTAACCTAAATATTGTTGGTGAAACCCGCCCCTACAAGCCAAATTAAAAATTGGCGGCGTAAGTTAAGTCAAATTGGCGACACAGGGTGATGCAGCAGTAGGTTGGTCGATCGAATACTAACTCGTAATTCATCTGGCCGTCTATTTTGGTGATCGGCTGCTTTAAGGGGATGCCCTGAATGTCGTATTGGCGGCGTTCTAAGGCACTCCAGTCGATAATTTTAACGTCGATTTGGTTCTGCAACTCAGTTGCGATCAGATATAGGTGCATCTTGTCTTGAACTTTCCCAGTCAGGGGAACTTTTATTAACACTGACTGGGTGACGAGGGGTTTTTGGTCGTTGGGATGCTTCTGGGTGTGGCAGCTTTTGAGTTCTATATCGTAAGGTTCTACCTTGAATTTCTCTCCACTGGCGATCGCAGATGAGTGCAAATCTTTCAGGCACTTTTCTAGGTGAGGGATCAGCCCTAAGTCTGGATCGCACAGCAGTTTACGAATGTTGGAGGTTTCAGTGACTGTCATTTGAGATTTTTGATGTTATTTTTTTATTCTTAACTTTTAGCTTACCACGAAAAGCCAACCTATCGAACTCTACTTGCGACATACTTCCACAAAGGCCGTTTATGGTTAATATGTCGCAGTGAATAAGACATTTTTGGGCAGCAAACCCGTGTTTTTTGCCTTAATGTTTGAGATTATTTCTTGGTAATTTTCCACAGATTAAGATCGACATCAGTGTCAGCCGGATCTATTTGATAGTTTTGTTGCTGAATTGCCGATCGCAAAGTAGAGGAAGGTCTGTATAGAAACAACTCACTGAAACCGCCGGGAAGTTGCGGGGGTTGGGGTTTTTTCTTTGCCAATTCTCGATTTTTGTAGCAAGAAGTGTAACAGCGGGGTTCTATTAGCAGTTTGACTTTTGGTTCTAGGTAATAACTTAAAGGCATCATATATGCGATATTGGCATCGCTGATAAATAGGGGATTGCTGGCTTGATTGACAGTCTCAGCTACTTCCAAGGCGCGCAACCAACCGCTGCCTTTATTCCACCAAATATCTGCTTGAGAACTAACTCCACCGGATATAATACCTGCGGCAAAAACTGTAACTATAACTATTTTCCAAAGTTTTTGCTGTTTAAACTTTTCCAAATTGTTACTAATTTTCGCAGACAGCAGGTAAGCCACTGCTAGCTGAATTCCCACATAACAAGGAACTAAATATCGCGGATTTGCCGATCGCCTTCCACCCTTGATTATATCAGGGACTGCCAAAAATAAAGCAGTGGTTGCAATTAATAACAATACAATCAACCACACTCGCTTTGGTGTTTGTCGGCATAGATAATAAAGGGCATAGCCGACTAAAGCTAGAATTATGATCCCAACTGGAATTACCAAGGCTAGTTGGGTGGCGTTGGCAGTTCCATCGATGCCAAGATCAAAAAATGCTATGGTGACGGAACCAACCCACCTGCTGACTAATCTTAAGAAATTTGTTTGTTCGGTCCATGCTGTTGTGCTTCTAATTTGATTGAAGTTTTCTAAAGAATTTATCAGGGGAGGGATGGAGGCAATTAATGCTACTACAACTGCTACATAATAGGCAATAAATGTTTTAATATCGCGCCAGTTGGCAATGATTGCGATGTAGATTGCATGGGCGGCGGCGACGCAGACAAATAACAAGTGGGTGTAAAATCCCATTGCTGCTGTGACTGCGTACAGTGCCCAGTGAGACACAAGGGCGAGAGCATTTTGATTTTTGTCAGGGCGCGTGGCTCGCAGTAGGGCTGCACTGGATAAAATAGTAGTTAATGTCCACAAACTGTACTGTCTCGCTTCTTGGGCAAACAAGATGTGGTAGGGAGAAATTGCGAAAAGTGCGATCGCCATCCACGCTACGGCTGAAGATTCAAATAACTCCCAAGCCAGCCAATAAATTGCGGGAAATACTAGCAGGCTAATCACGGCGGCCAAACTTCTCATTGCTGTAACAGAACTGCCGAACCATTGCGCCCAATGTCGCGCTAGTATGTAATACAGCGGCGGGTGTTGGGGGTCTTCTGTTGCTAAAGAATGTAGCGTGTCAGTTAAATTGTGTTCTGAATTTATCTGCTGATATTTTTGTAAATCCGAGGGCGAGGTTATTTTCTGGTACGAAATTTCTGTGATTATTTCGGCTTCGGTGTAGCCAGAAACTCTCAAAGAAGTATATGTTTCGTCGAGCCAGTAAAATTTGCGATCTAGATTGGCGAAGCGAAATAAAACACCTATGACTAATACGGCTATAATTAAAAATCGCAGCCACTGGTCAAGTGAAGGGTTGTGAGAATTGAGTCGATCGCGATCTTTGGTAGATTCCATTTTAAACAAACTCAAGTGCTGTTACTATATAAAACATCATTTAGTGACTATTTTGCCTAGGATAATTTCGTCATTTTCTGCATAAATTGTTTGTATTTTATATTGATTACTTTGGGCAATTTTGGTCTTTAATTCGGGAGAAAGACTGTACAAAAATATCTCGTCAAAATTTTCCGGTATGTCAAGATTATTTGTAGGTGACATTAGTAATAATTTAGCTTTGGGATCGAGTTTGTGACTCAGACTGAGTAAATTGCCGATATCCCATACAATATACTCTGAAAAGTCTGTTATGATTAATGGCTTAGAAGCTGAGTTGATTGTGCGGGCGATCGAAACGTTAAGAAGAGAGCCAGATTTATTCCACCAATTATCTGCAGACACATAGAGGCAGCAAGACGCAATTCCAATTGAGAGCAGAACAACTAGAGCTAATCTCCACAGCTTTTGTAATTGGGCTGTAACTTGAACTTGAGTAAAAAGATAAGCAACAGATATCTGGATTCCTAAATAACAGGGAATCATGTAACGAGTGTTGACCGAGCGAATCCCTCCCCTAATTAAGTCCGCTGGTAATAAAATCCCTACTATCACGAACGTTAAGGTCACAACAAACAACCAAACTCGCCTTTCTGTTTTACTGACAAGTAAATAAAAAGAATACCCGACCATTATTAAAATCATTAAAATAACTGGCAGAGTAGATATCAAATAGGGTCGTGGCAACTCCCAGTAAAATCCCACATCAAAAAATTGATTGCTAATGTTCAATACCCAACTTTTCATCAAGTCGGAAACAGGTCTTCTCAGAGACAGCCAAGATGTTTTATCAGTGGCATTGCCCGAATTTTTTATAAAAGCTATCATCCAAGGACACAGAGCAATCAATCCTGCTATTGATGCTAGCAAATAGCCAATTACCGTCTTGTTAAACCGGAATTTTTCGATAATTAATACATAGATTCCATGTCCTATTGCAACTATTCCAAATAAGAGGTGAGAATAAAACCCAACTACTAATGTTACAGCATAAATTGCCCAACTACTATTAGTTTTTAGGCGCATTCCTCGTAGCAAGACCGCGCTTGACAGTAAAATTAACATGACAAACAAACTGTAAGGTCGAGCTTCCTGAGCATAAACTACCTGAAAAGGCGATACAGCTATTATGACAACTGCTAACCAAGCTGTCACCGATGACTCAAATAATTCTAAGCATAGCCAATACATACAAGGTAATGCCAGCACGCTAAAAACCGCCGACAAACTTCTAGTTACTGCGATTGAATCTCCAAACAGTTGCACCCAAAATCTCACTGCTACAAAGTACAGGGGAGTAAGTTGAGATTCTTCTATTGCCAATCCTTTTACGGTGTCAAAAACGCTTTTATCTGCATTTATCCGCTGATACTTTTGTAGACTTTTTATTTCCTTGATTTGACCGTCACCAAACTCTTGAACAAATTCCGATTCTGTATAACCCGAAATCCGCAGAGAAGTGTAACCTTCGTCTAGCCAGTAAACTTTTTTGTCGAGATTGGCGAAACGAAAAAATATACCCATGACTAATATAACTATCATTAAAAATCTCACCCACTTGTCAAGTGAAGGATTGTGAGAATTTAGACGAGTACCATTTTTTCTATATTCCATTTTAAGTAAATTCAATTAGAACAACAGAATAGGTGCCCCCGACTTTTTGGAACCATGATAGCATAGACCCGACTTCTTTAAGAAGTCGGGTATCAAATCTTAATCAAACGAATTTGAGATTAATCATCCACTCCTTCAATCGGTGCAAAACCCTGCCGCTGAATATTTTCGGTTATGGTGCGGGGTTCGAGGAATTGCAGCAAATAATCCGGGCCACCAGCTTTAGAACCAACTCCCGAAAGTTTGAATCCTCCGAAGGGTTGCCGCGATACCACAGCGCCGGTAATTCCGCGATTGATGTACAGGTTTCCGACTTCAAAATCGGATGCGGCTCGATCGATATGCGAAGGCGTGCGAGAATACAATCCGCCGGTTAAAGCAAAATTCGTGCCGTTAGCAATCGCAATCGCTTCGCTGAAATTATGAGCCCGAATCACCGACAAAACCGGGCCGAAAATTTCTTCTTGGGCGATAGTGGCTGTGGGCGATACTTCGGTAACAATGACTGGGCCGACAAAATAACCGGTTTCTGGTGCCGGCATTTCTAAAGCTATTTTAGCTTCGGCGCGACCTGTTTCGATGTATTCGCGGATGCGCGAATGGGCATTTGCATCGATCACAGGGCCGACTTGAGTGCCGGGATTTTCTGCAGGGCCGACATTGAGCGATCGCGTCGCTTCTACCAATCTTGCCACAAAATTATCGTACACCGATTCGACCACAATTACTCGCGAACAAGCGGAACATTTTTGGCCACTGTATCCAAATGCCGAATAAACTACGCCTGCAACTGCTTGGTCTAAATCCGCACTTTCATCGACAATAATTGCATTCTTGCCGCCCATTTCCGCAATTACTCGTTTCAGGTGTTTTTGTCCAGGCTGCAAAATCGCAGCATCGGCATAAATCCGACAGCCAACTTCCTGAGAACCCGTGAAAGTAATCATGTGAACGTCAGGATGTTTCACCATGTAAGCGCCCACCGTTGAACCTTTGCAAGGCACGTATTGAAATACGCCTTTGGGGATTCCGGCTTCTAGCAATATTTCAGCTATTTTCGCTGCAATTACTGAGGAAACTTCCGCAGGTTTGAGCAAAGTACAATTACCTGCAACCAGCGATGCAACTGTCATGCCGACGGGAATTGCGAGGGGGAAATTCCAAGGTGAAATGATTAAAGAAATGCCGCGCGGCTGATAGCTGTAGCGGTTAGTTTCTCCGGGAATATCGTAATTTTTCCCTTGTTCCAACCGTTCCATTTCATCGGCGTAGTAGCGACAAAAATCAATAGCTTCGGAGACTTCTGCATCGCATTCTCTGACTGGTTTGCCGACTTCAAACACCATCCAAGCTGATAGTTCGTGCCGCCGCTGTTCCATCAATTCTGCGGCTTTGCGGAGGACGCCGGCGCGCTGTCGGACGGGGGTTTTTCGCCAACTGGTGAAGGCTGCTTTTGCTGCTTCAAGGGCTTGTTTGGCCTGTTCTTCGGAAATCAATCCGATGGTGCCGACTACTTCTGTGGGATTGGAAGGGTTGAGTGAGTTAACTGTTGCTTCAGTATTTTGGTACTCGCCATTGATTAGCGGTAAATAGGTTTTACCTAAGTTGGCGCGCACTGATTTGATGGCTGTTTCTGCTTGTTGCCGCAATTTGGTATTGGCGTAGTCGGTATCGGCAACGTTGGGAAATACTTTGCTGTAAACTAGCTGGTCATTTCCACTAGCAACTGGTGCGGCTAACAATTGTTCGATCGGCATTTCTTCGGAACTTTGCCGGATGAAAGAACTGTTGGCGGTATTTTCCAGCAAACGGCGGATCAAATAAGCCATTCCCGGCAGCAAATCGCCGTAGGGGCAGTAGACTCGGACGCGATAACCCCGATCGACCAAAAGCTTAGCCAATTTGTCGCCCATGCCGTACAGCACTTGCATTTCAAAGCGGCGGCGCGGTATATTGAGAGTCTCGGCAATGGCGATCGCCCTCGCTTGCGATCGTACATTATGACTGCCAATAGCTGCATACAAATATTCGTGATTTTCTAACAGCAACTGCGTCATCTGCTCGAAATTGGCATCGGTAGCAACTTTGTCATTGTAGACCGGCTGCGGCCAATCTTTCTGCATGGCTTTGATAGTTTCCTGATCCCAGTAAGCACCTTTTACCAGCCGCACAGTTACCGGATTTCCGCGTTTTTTTGCCCAGGAAATCAGGTTTCGCAAATCTTGGGCACTGTCGCGCAAATATGCTTGCAATGTAATTCCAATATCCGTGCGACTGCGAAACTCTTCCTCTAACAATAAGTCTTTGAGAATTGTCAGAGTTAAACTTTTGTAAGCATACTGTTCCATGTCAAAATGAACAGCAGCGCCCAACTCCTTCGCGCGACGCAGTAAAATGCGAATTCTCTCGCTTACTTTCTCCTCACTACCTTTAGCATCCAAAGGGTCAAACTGAGAATAAAAAGCCGTTAACTTTACGGATACTTGCACTCGCGGCAGAGTTTCGCCGTCAGCTTTGTCAATTGCATCTACCTGCGGCCAATTCTTCGCTGCCTTCGCTAGTTCCTCCATCAATTCCAAATAGCGGTTAAGATAAATTTGCGCCTCAGTTTCAGTGATAACAGCTTCCCCCAAAAGGTCAACTGTAAAACCCATTTTATCTTTGCGAAGCCGCTCTAAAGTTTTAACTACCTGCTTGATATTTTCCCCAGAAATATACTTGTGCGCCAAAGTTTCCACCGCAGGCGCAACCGTCGTCGCAGCCAATTGTCCAGGAATCGACTCAGCGTTAGTAAAATTGAGCAATTTTTTCAAAGCTTCGGGCAATTCTACCTCTTGGGCCGTCAGGTATTCTTGCAAGTGGCGGGCAATTTCCGGCTTGCTGCGGAGTGCCGGCAAACAGTCGATGAATCGAAACAATTGCACCCGCAGTCCGGGGCTAGCCATCGCCCAATCCATTAATTTGTCGTCCCAGCGCATTTGGTCTTGCAGTTGACCGAAAAAAGATCGCTTTTTGTCTTGAGTTGCCTTCAGGATTTCTTTGGCAATTTCTTGGGTTTTTGCTTCGTAGATGTTTTCAGATACTTGTGCGATCATTGGTAATAAGTAATTGGTAATTTGTAATTAGCAACAGGGGGGGTTATGTATTTTGTAACTCCCCCCTGATACAATTATAGTTGCTATTTGACTTCAATTTTAACTTGGTAGTTTGCTTGGCGATCGCCTGAAATTTCAATAGTATAATCGCCGCTACTGGCTAGTTGACCTTGCCACTGACCTGTGCTATCAGCAGTACCTAAATTTTCACCGTTAGGAGCAATAATTGTGGCGCTAACTTGACCTTCTTGAACCTTTATTGTCATGCTTTGGCCGCTATTGCACTCCAGTAAGTAGCGCCTGGATATGTTGGCTCGCAAACTATTGCTCAGAGTAGTTCCCGTAGCACCAGCTTGAAAGTAAACTCGCTCGGTTACAGGGGTTTCAACCGCAGCGGGAGAAGGAGAAGGAGAAGGCAACGACAACGGCGACGGCGAGGGGGAAGCTTGTTGCGGAACGGCAGACAGAGAGGGGATTTGAGTGGGACGGGGCGACGGAGGGAATGTGGCAGGCTGTCCATTTCCAGGGGCTGGGGGAAGTCCGGGCCGACGGTTGACGGGCGCTGTTGTGACAGGCGAAGGGCTTTCGGGGAGGGGTACGTCAGCGGGTAGTTTGATTTGAAGGTTCGCTCTTTCCTGATACATTCTCCACGCTAGCAAACTGCCGAGACTAAGGACGGAACCGACTAAGATTCCGCTGAGAAAAACTGCTAAGATTTGCCACGAGCGAGCTGGTTTTGGTTCGGGGTGGGCAGTTGGAATTGTTGGAGGCGGGTAACTTGCAAGTTGTGTTGTTTCCGGCGCGATATCGGCTGCCACTGGAATTGTTTCGGCTTCGTCGATTGGCGCTGAAATATCTTCGGGGGCGGCAATTTCTGCGGGAGTTTCTGCTGATGCGGAAGTTGAATCGTTACTGGCAATTTCACTGCGATCGAAGTCATCGCTGGCAGGGGAAATTATTTCCGGTTGCTGAGTCAAAACTTGTTTTTTTTCCTGTTCGTCGCTCATGGGGCTAAATTTATTTTACAAAGACCGCTTTTAGACATTTTACGTTACTGGTGCGATCGCCTGCACTGAAATTATCTAGCAGAATGAAGAAGGCACGACACGGATTTTGACACGGATACACGGATTAATTATCTAGCGTCAGGCAAAAGTTAGAAGGAAGATTGTTCATCTGCATACAAACCTGCCATGATATTAGTCTATATCGTTCAACTTAATTACTGCTTCAATCTCGTCAGGAAATGCTTCAGCATAAGCCCAGGCATTTTTCAAGTCGCTAGCACTAAGATGCGGATAATCTTCTAAAAGTTGAGCATCAGTTGCACCTAATCGACGAGACTCTACCAATCCCCAAACAGAAATTCTAGTCCCTGCAATCCTGGCATTACCGCCGACTATACCGGGAGTTTTTTCAATTCCCTGCCAGGTGTGGGCTAAACTTTGAGCTAATATCTGTATTGCTTGAGCTTTCTCAGGCGGAGTCAGGGAAAGCAGTTGCGGTTCTAATTCTTTTAGTGTCATAGTTAATCAGGAGTTTGGCTGCTGGGAAGGTCGTATCTCTATTATAGCGATCGAGCTTTTTACTGGTAAAAATAAACCACCCGACAAAAAAATGGTACTTTTGTGGAACAGGCCGAAAAGCCTGTTCATAAAAATGGTACTTTTGTGGAACAGGCCGAAAAGCCTGTTCATAAAAATGGTGCAAGATATTATTTGTCACGCTCCTCTCTAATTAAAGCGGTACTATCTAGTATCATCCCCATATTCGCCGGACGAGACTCGCGACGACGGCTGATTTCTGCCAATATTTATGTTACAGAGTTTTTACCTTTTCCTGAGAGGGGTTTTGTCTCTGTTGACAACTCGGCTTCTAAAATGGCGATCGCAAACGCGGTAATCGAGAGGTTTTGAGCCGCGGCTAACTCTTGCAGCCTCGTATACAATTCCTCTGGTATATTTTCTATTTGTAGGGTAGCCATCTGTTAAACTCCTAGCATAGTTTTGCTAAATATTAGCATAGGGAGGCGGGTTTAGGAGGTATATTGAGATTTACTGTTGGGTGGGGGCGGGTTTACGAGATTGTTCGTTACAGGCGAGTATTGTTGGTGAACCCGCCCCTACAAATTCCTGATTCACGATTCCCGATTCCCGATTCCCCATTCCCGATTCCCACTTAGTAATTATTAGGCAAAGACTGCCAAAAAGGCCGCTCTTCTGGCTTCCTCACAGTATTCGTCGCCGACTGCACGTTTCCTTTCAATTCTTGATAATACCTATCATCCAGAAAACTAACGCTGACGCCAGCAGGAAGCAGGAGTTGGCGCAATCTTTCCTGAGTGTAATCTACACCGTCAATCATTGGCCCGCGCGGATTTGAAACTAACAACTTGCCGTTAACTGGCACCGAATTGACCATATTTGGCCACCAAGCATAACCGCTGTAGCCAAACATCGCCGGAACTTGAACAATTTGGTCGTCTCCGAGTAAAAACTCTCTTTTCAACTTCTCTATAATCGGATTAAGTTTCTGATTTTGCAAATAGAGATTGTGTTGAATTAAAGCGCGGTTTTTCAAGGCGGCGCTGACAGTTGTTTGAGTGCTCAAACCACGATTGATCGCCACATCGCCGTAACCTCTTCCCTCCAATTCTTCCAACAGCTTAACTCCGGCTTCGGGACTGGCGATCGCCATTACATATTGTCCGGGAGTTTGAGTGGGAATAAAATTGATAATTTCATCGACTTGGCGAGTCAAAAGCCAAGAAGTATCAATATCCACTGGCGGCCCTTGAATTCTTTGAGCTTGAATAAAATCAAGTACCTCTGGATTAAAACTAGCATTTCCCGAATTTCCGTAATAAACTCGACCCATTGGGTGTCCGGGAATCGGCGGCGTCACCTGCAAATTGCCGTATCCGTCAGACCACTGACTTACAGGGTCTTCAGAGCGACGAGTGCCAATTTTAAATACTTTCAAATTCCGGTCTTGAGGTGATTTAGCAGGCTGGTTTTTGTCTGGCTCGCTATTGCTTTTTATGGCTACATTAAACTGGCGTATTTCGGATTTTTCTGGGAGTTGAACGTATCCGTTTTTCTGGGTATCTTGCATCCAAGTGCGATCGCCCTGGAGAATTTTTACTTTAGCGCCCGTGGGTTCTACTGCTTGTTTTAGTTGCGAGATAAATTCGCTGTTTACCGCGCCTCTGTCGCTGACCTGAACTTCGGTTACTGGTGCTGTATTGGGCGCTATCATCCAAGGACTAACGCCCATTTGGATTGTTGTGGAGGCGATTTCTTGACCGTTGTTTTGGGCAGTTGCTTTGAGATTAACAGTGCCGTTCCAGTTGCGATCGGCAAATTGTTTTGCTTCGACGCCTAAAACAATATTGGTGCTGAAAACTAGAGGTTTAGCACCGGATATATCTACAGGTTGCCAGCCGTCGCCCGTCTTTTGGAAAACGCTGATGTGAGGGCTGGCAATGCTATCAGCCGTGATAAATAACTGAGAGGTTTTGAAGCTTTCAGACAGTGTTAAGTTAACTTGAGAAAGCATTGCTGCACGGCGGGGAGCACTAACTTTGGTTTGTTTCCAAGTCGGTATCTTGCCGCGATCGTTATTGCGATCGTTAAATAAAATTAGCGCGCCCTTGGACAAAGACCATTGTTCTTTTCCGGCGTCGTCTTGCTGGTTAATTTGGCCATCTCGGTTGGTATCTCCCGCAAAGAAAAAGTTCGGCGACGACGCGGCGGGTGTAACTGGGGTGGGGGTTGGTGTTACAGTTGATTCAGGAGTTGGTTGAGGAGTTGCTTGCTGATTTCTCTCTAACTCTTGTCTTGCAAGTTCTTGTCTGGCTAATTCTTGTCTGGCTAATTCTTGCCTTTCAAGTTCTTGTCTGGCTAACTCTTGCCTTTCAAGTTCTTGTCTGGCTAACTCTTGCCTTTCAAGTTCTTGTCTTTCAAGTTCTTTGCGGGCTAATTCTTGCTTTTCAAGTTCTTGTCTTTCAAGTTCTTTCCTGGCTAATTCTTGCTTTTCAAGTTCTTGTCGGGCTAACTCTTGCCTTTCAAATTCTTGCCTTTCCAGTTCTTTTCTGGCTAATTCTTGCCTTTCAAATTCTTGCCTTTCCAGTTCTTTTCTGGCTAATTCTTGCCTTTCAAGTTCTTTTCTGGCTAATTCTTGCTTTTCAAATTCTTGTCTTTCCAGTTCTTTTCTAGCCCGGTCTTTTTTCTCTTGCTCTTTTCTCTCTATTTCTCGACGAGCAAATTCTTTTTTCTCTTGCTCTTTGCGGGCTCGCTCTCTTATCTCTTCTTCCTCGGCTCTAATTTTCTCAACAGAACGTGCGACTTGCATTTCATAGGTAGCGACACTGAGGTTTCCTTGATATTCGATGGTTTTGTCGATCGCCCGATCGGCCAAAAAAGAATCGTGAGGAATGAGTCGCAGCGTATTGATAGCCAACTGCCACAGCCGCTGGGACTCTTCCCAAGTAGCAGAAGAAGGATTAGAATTGCGTCCAATTACTACTGCTTGGGCGGCTAATTTAGCAGCATCGTCCCAATTATATTTGGCTCTTTGTTCTATTTGAATCTGACTTTGAACGTTTTCGAGTTGCTGCGTCAGAGTTTCGGATTGCTGGCGGTGGATTGCTGATTTCCAAAGTTCACCAGGAAACGGGGCGCTGTCGGAAGTTTTGGCAAGGTTATCTAATTGTACTTTCAGGCGATCGCGCAATTTGTAGAGTTCGGAAAGGGATTGCGGAGTTTCGCCCTCTGACTGTCGCCCAGAGAGTGCGAGTTGGTAGTTTAGGGAAGGTTGAGCCACTGTTGTGGGGACTGCAACCCAAATAATACCGATGACGACACCGAAACCATTGATAATGGCGATCGCAATATATTTAACTAAGCGCATATAGTTTATCCTCAGACACGCCAATAATTTTACCTAATCTTGGGAGCAATGGGGGATTTAATTGTAAGATTTGTAGGATGGGTTTGGGCGATCGGCTTTTTTTCATGTCGAAGGACGGTTAACTCGAATCAATTTACCGTTCAAAGTCTCGATCGCCGAAATAGCATCATTAATTCGCGTCGCCAGCCTTTCAAAATTTGGGTCTTCCGTGCAAACAACAATACCACTATGGTCAGAGTTTTGAATGTGTAATCGCATGAAATGACGGCGATTGCGCGTTAAAACTGTTCGGGAATTGCTCGCAGCAAAAGCTAACACATCTTCGTCAGGAATTTGAAGATTTGCATTCCCTGCTTCCCTCGCTGTTAATACATCGTGACCCAAAGCCCGCAGTAATTCTACCACTGCTAGCGGGAAGTTTTCATCTGTGTAAAAACGTGCCAACTTTTAATAAACCTCGCTTTCTTCCATAACTTCATCGTTTTCTCTAATTGCCTGTTCAATTTCCTCTGGGTAAGCATCAGCATAAGCCCACGCATTTACCAAGTCAGCGGCGGTTAGATCTGGAAATGATTCTAGGATGATACCATCGGAAGCACCTAAACGTCGATCGCACACCAGTGACCAAACTGGTATGCGAGTATTGCCGATACAAGCATCGCCTCCGCACACACCGGGAGTTTTTTTAATGCCTAGAGAACCGTTGGTTAAAGTTTGAGTGAGGATGCTGATTAGTTTAGCTTTATCAACCGGATTTAAGGTTAAGACTTGAGTTTCTAATTCTTGTATAGTCATAAGTGCGATCGCTCGGATTTGATATTAGTTAGATTATAACGCTTTATCCACCTGTTGAACCTCTTCCAAGGTTAGCCGCAGCACCTCTGCAATTTGCTCGTCGCTCAAGCCAAACTGCCGTAACTTACCAATTGTTTCAATTTTTGCTTCATCTTTTGTCTGCTGAAAGTCAGGAGTTTTAGGCTGATTTTCATCTGGGGTAGCAGTGGGGCGATCGGAACAAACGTTGATATAGCCAATAATGTTGTTATTACCAAAACTACAATCCGAAATATTCAGATTGTCTTGCCGTTCTAGGACAGATTTAAGATTACCTTTATCAACAGGTTCATCAAAGGCATTAGATAACATTTGTAAAAGTTCGTAACCCACATCTTTAACGTGACCTTGTGTAAGACGATAAGTATCTGCAATCTCAGAATACTTTTGTTGTTTCAGTGTTCCCTCAATAATTCCACGCTGCAAGTCATTTAGACGTTTGCCTGTCTTGGCATAGACAACTTTATCTACAAATTGCAATACCTCGTGAATGTCCATCAGCATAGAGGTGAGAGAACTGGCAGTATTATACCCGACTTTATCCGTCTAGATCCGTCCATATCCGTCTAGATCCGACTTGTACATCAAAAGTTACAAAAGATCCGTCTTTTTCCGCTTTTCAGATTGTGAGAGAAAGTCTACTATATGGAAATTACAAAAAGTCCCTGCACTATTCAGTACCCAAGCAAGATGATTACTGCATTAGAGACGCAATGGCAAGAACTACTGAACTTGTTCCGTTTGTCAGATAGCTTAACAGAACAAGTTTTGATTCAGCGCATCGAGGCGATCGATCTTCCTGACAACCTTTGTCATGCACTAATATGCTCGATCGAGGGTGACAATAGAATATTAAATGAGTATTTATTAGAGTTACCAGTTACATATCAACAACCTGTTGCATGGATAGCTCCTGTAAAAATTAATAATAATCAGCGCTATGCGTGGATGATAGGTCGAATTTCATCCGAGGTTTCAGAAGTACGTCTTAAGTTTGATCTCGCAAGTGCTAGAGTACGTGATGACTCAATACTCATGTGCAGGAATGAGCCAAAGCCAGTTATGTTTATTGAGCCAATTGCAGTATCTGACTTTAGTGAATCAGTAGTGTCTCAGGGTGTTGAAAGTACCAACAAAGTTGATGATTTTGCTGTTTTGCAAGTTGCTTATAAAGACAGTAATGGAGATTTTAAAGACAGTAATGGAGATGCTGAAGCCTTCGATAGACGGTACGTTATCAATGCTGCTGTTATTGAACAGAATTTCAAGACTGCAATTACCAGAGCATCAAAAGTTATTTATGGATTGCGAGAAGCAGACAAGTCGCTCTTGGAAGAGCAAGTAAAACTATTTTCACTTGTGCACATGGAGGGACACAATCGAGGTCATTTTGCTGGTTGTTGGCCATTAGATAAATCCAAGAGTTGTCTACTTTATGAGGCTGTAGAGGAATTTCGTGCTTGTCTTAATGCTATCCGGTGGGCAGAACATCTTGACTTGACCGCTTATCAAGCAGATATATTCGCATTTAGTGTATTTGCGCTGAGATTTTTTGATTATGGATATAGAGCTTATGTAGATCCGATCAAAACCGATCAAAGTGTTCTGCGAATTTCCGTGGGATTAATGTTTTTTCAAACCCTTTATCAAGCTGGTGTATTTTGTATAGAACCCAACCAAAGAATACTTCATCAGTTTGAACTAACTAAGTTAAGACCAGCTTTAATTGCTGCGGCCCAAAAAATTAATCAACAAGAGTTGGAAGCACGAAGTCAAGGAACTGAGCGATTACGTGAAGTTGGTCGATATTGGTATCAACTTGCTTATCCAAATAGCAATCTTTCGCCAGAAGCGCAATCTATCTACACTCACTTGCGCGAAAGCTCAATAGCTTAATCAGATGGCGAAGTCAAAGTATTCATCAATCCAAATCATTTATTGGATTGGCGGATGTTAAAAAACAAAAAAGGAGTAAAAAATGAGTAATCAAAAGCAGGAAGAGCTAGACATGAATGAGTTGACTGAACTTACACCATTCGGTCTGGATGTTTACAAGACTCGTGGCAATTTTCCTAGCAGTAAGATTACGGACTGTGGTAAGGCTTTGCAGTCCGCAAAACCACTGCAACCTTCGCATAGCAAGGGGGATAAAGCCCAATCTATCTACACTCACTTGCGCGAAAGATCAATAGCTTAATCAGATGCCGAAGTCAAAGTATTCGTCAATCCAAGTCATTTATTGGATTGGCGGATGTTAAAAAACAAAAAAGGAGTAAAAAATGAGTAATCAAAAGCACGAAGATCTAGACATGAATGAGTTGACTGAACTTACACCATTCAGTCTGGATGTTTACAAGACTCGTGGCAATTTTCCTAGCACTAATGAAATCGTCGGTGGTTTGCGGTGGTCTGGTTTGGAGTCGGCAAAACCACTGCAACCTTGGAATAGTCAGGGAGATAATACGTTAAAATCGGAGGAAGCATCTGGTTCTGAGTCTTAATTGAGTCAAGAACACTAGATCGTCGAGGGAGAACTTCAATTTCTACTGGATACTGGAGTTCTCCCTTATATATTCAAAGCTAGTATTATGAAGTCAATACAACAGTTTACAGCAATTATTGAACAAGAAGGGGACGGATATGTATCCCTTTGCCCAGAACTTGATATTGCCAGCCAAGGTGACAATATAGAAGCAGCGCGACAAAATCTGATCGAGGCGCTGGAACTATTTTTTGAAACAGCCGATCCTTCTGAATTCAAAAATTGGCTGCATAGCGATCGCCCTTAACTACAACTTACGAAAATCATACACCGCTATTGTAGAAATTATTCGCAGGAACTACGCACTCAGACCAAATAAACCGGGTTTTTTAGAGAATCGGTCGCTGTGTACGAAGTATTTCGCAAAAAACCCGGTTTCTGACCGCGCACTCAGACCAAAGAAACCGGGTTTTTCAGGGAATTTGTGGCTGTATACGAAGTATTTTCGCAAAAAACCCGGTTTCTGCCTTCCCACGAGTCAGTCTTATATTCATTTAGTCGCTTTCTCCATAAATGGAAGTAAAAATCGTGAAATCGCCCTGTTATTTCTTAATTTTTATCCTTATGGGATTATCCTTAACAAGCTGCGAACAGGCGAAGTCATTTCAAGAAATAGATCGAAAATTTAAAAATAGTAATGCGATTGAACAACACAATTTTAACTTGCAAGCGGGCGAGCGATCTGTCGATCGAACTAACAACATCCAAGCAAGTCAGAAGAGTGGGAAGTTCGATAGAACTACCAACTCACCGGAAGAAAGTGCGATCGTGTTAGGAATTTTCGGGTTTTGTTTGATGTGTTATTTATTAGTTTGGAAGTTTCGCGGGAGGGAAGAAGCTAACAAGATGCTGAGAAGAATCAGAAGAAGAGTGAAGTGAGGATAGATACTTGCTAAACCTCATTTTTTCTTAGTGCGGTTGCGTTTTCTCGATTCAGCCGCCGTATTTTTGGCTTTTTTTTGTTTTTCTTTACTTGCTTTAGATTCATTGACAGCACTATCACTTATCGGTTGGCTGGAAAATCCCGATGTCTCGGAGTTTTTAGCTGCAAGTAGAGGAGCAATGCTAGCATTATATATCTCCTGAAATTGTGTTAGACCTTCCCTTGTACTTATATCAAACCCTGCTTGATGACCGAGAGTTACAAAGGATTTGGCAAATCCAAATTTAGAGGAATCTTCCATAATCTCCTTAAATTCCGGCTCGATATCCCGCAGGTATTTGATAATTGAAGTGGCATTTCGCAGTTTAAATTCTCGCTTCAAAAATTGCCAGAACGCCAATAATTCCGGGATAGCATTTTCACCTTCTTCCGGCGAAAGCAAACTCACTTTCCTGGGAAACAACTCTTCGACTACAGTTGCCACATCTTCCACTTTCATGCTAGGCAGCGTAAAACCTTCATAGCCGAAACCGTAATAAATGAACTGCGAGATCCAAAATCCAACGTCTGGATAAGTTTTACAGTATTCTTCTCCTTCGGGAGAATTGACAAATAGCTCGATTAGCGTTTCCTGATAATCTTCCAGGAGTGGTTCTGCTTCGTCATAATCTAGGTCATTGAGTTGGCGGATATTAAAAGGTTGATCTGACATAGTTGAAATTTTTTTAATTTAATTGACTTTAGCTCTAATGTTAGTACAATTTTGGCATTTCTATTAATTCTTTAGGATTTCATTATATTTAAAAAATCTCCGATCGCAGGTATATTTGACTAGCACCGATCGCCCGTGACTATTTAAACCAAGCTAGCATTGTATAGGGCGATCGCCCGTCTCCACCGAACAGCGAAAAATGTGATATAATCTCAAGTAAAACTATAATTGTTTGAGCTTGGCAGTCCGCCACTTCAAATTATGAAGTCAACACAACAGTTTACAGCAATTATTGAACGAGAAGGCGACGGATATGTATCCCTTTGCCCGGAACTCGATATTGCCAGCCAAGGTGACAATATAGAAGAAGCGCGACGAACGAAATCTGATCGAAGCGTTGGAACTATTTTTTGGGACAGCAGATCCTTCTGAAGTCAAAAATCGACTGCATAGCGATCGCCCTTAACTACAACTTACGAAATATTTTCATAATAACGTTGAATCTTATCTGCAAAAACCGGAACTTCTTCCCTCAACCTGACAAGTAATTCATCAACAGTCAGGGGTGGATTTTTCAAATCCTCAACTTGTTGGCTGACGACATTAGCCATCAAATCCGGTGCAACCTCATAAAGACGATTCAGAAAAACATCGGGGTGCATAGCCGTAATTCCCCAAGGGTTTAAAGACTCTCGTGGAAAATCTCTCAGGTTGGATGTAACAATAACTTCAGCTTTAGCAACTACCGCAGCCGCAGCGACATGACGATCGCCTGGATCGTTAGTCATCTGTTGAATCAAATTCTCTGGAACTTCAACCATTGCATTAGGAAAAGCTTCTTTAAGTGCAGCCTCAAAACGCGCCGCCCTCTCACTTTTCATCCTTCCAGTATTAACAAGATTGCGAGTTGCACCGTCTAAAATTTCTTGCGACCAATATAAATCATACAACCCAATCTCCGCAGCACGGAAGAGCGTATCACGCAAGTGCATAGGAAATATCACGCAGGAATCCAAAACTACAGGATAAGGAATCAACCTGCTAGCTGTATACTCTAGTCTCATGCAATTCCTCTTCTTGGCTAAACTCAGCTAATTCCTTGAGAATTTCACGGCGCTTAACACTACGCTGCTGTTTATAGGCGATCGCACTTGCCAAACTTATCCGCCGCTGGTTTCCTACTTTTCCATAGGCAATTTCCCCATCATCGAGCAATTTGACTACAAATTGTGGCGACACATTGAGCAAAGTCGCAGCTTCTTCAACAGTCATATCTTGCTCAATTAGCACTAAAGACACTGCTTTACCAGCCGCCATTAAATGTGCAGCTTGACACAACAATTGATAGAGAGATTCAGGAAGTGCGATCGCTTCCCCGCCAACTTCCACAAGTTTTACTTTGGATCTCTCAGTATCACCATTTTCTTTCTTGAGACATAGCATTTTATCCAATAATTGGATAGCTATTGTTTCTTCCTCAGTCGGTAAAACTGGATCTAGGAGTATTTTTTGCCGCTTCATGAAAATGTTTCCTGAATTCGTTTAATGCTATTATAGTATCAACTCAAGCTTGTAGCCAATGTGTTACACTCAGTATACACTCAAGACTCACAGGAAAAATGCTCGAAAATCATGCAATTAGAAGATTACTTTGAATTTTTAACACCAGAAGATATCCGCATCAAAGGAACCCGCGTCGGTATCGAACACATTCTCTACGAATACATCCACCGCGGCCAAACTCCAGAAGCCATAGCTCAAAAATTTCGGACAGTGACTATGGCTCAAGTTTATGCTACCATTCTCTACTATTTGGAAAATACAAAAACTGTAGGTAAATATGTAGGAGATTGGTTAGAATATTGCCTCAAATCTGAAGCTGAATACGATCGCAATCCATCACCCTTTGTCTTGAAAATGCGTCAAATTAAGGAACAAAAGAACATATCTACACAACGGGATAGAGTTCATTAATGACTGTTAAATACCTGTTAGACGAAAACATAGACCCTGAATATCGGGTGCAGCTTTTGTATCATCAATCCGATATCGTCGTTTTGATGGTTGGCGATGAAGGTGTTCCGCCTAAAGGAACGAAAGATCCAGAAATCTTGTGTTGGTGCGAGGAGAATAACTTTATCCTCGTTACTAATAACCGACGTTCAATGCCAGTTCATTTGTCAGATCATACAGCCCAAGGTCGCCACGTTTTAGGAATTCTCACAATCCGCTTGAATGCAGATATGGGCCAAGTGATTGACGAGTTAATTGAAATTGCGGGAGCATCTTTTGAAAATGAATATCAAGATAGGATTGAATTTATCCCACTGAGATAATTCGCAGGGCGGACAATATAGCAGTATCTTTTTATAAAATTCGGCGATTAAAATTGCTTCTTGTCACACGAATTCCCTCTCTAAGAGACTGAAAGAAAGAGAAGTATTAGCATCTATACAAACCCAAAACAAAAACCCGGTTTCTACAAGAAACCGGGTTTAATCATCAGCGTTAATCCGCCTTCATCAGCGGTTAAAAAATCCTACAACTGCTTCACCTCAGAAACCAATTTGGCAACCACATCCTTAGCGCTACCAAACAACATCATCGTCTTATCCTTGTAGAACAACTCATTATCTACACCGGAAAAACCAGCACTCATCCCGCGCTTAATCACGATCGTATGCTTAGCCTTATCAACCTCCAAAATCGGCATCCCATAAATCGGGCTCGCCGTATCGTGACGCGCCGCCGGATTCACTACATCGTTAGCCCCGATTACCAAAGCAACATCCGTTTCTTCAAACTGCGGATTGATATCGTCCATATCGTACAACTGCGGATAAGGCACGTTTGCTTCCGCCAGCAGCACATTCATGTGCCCCGGCATCCGCCCAGCCACCGGGTGAATTGCGTATTTCACGTCAACACCCATTTTTTCCAAACCGTCGGCTAACTCGCGCACAGCGTGCTGTGCTTGCGCTACAGCCATCCCGTAGCCGGGAATAATCACAACCGATCGCGCATAGCCTAACATCATCGCACTTTCTTCGAGATTGATACTGCGAACAGTTTTGTCGATCGCATCACCAGCAGCCCCAGCAGCCCCAGCACTACCGCCACCGCTACCAAACGCGCTAAACAGCACACTACCCAAGGATCGATTCATCGCCTTGCACATGATTTGCGTCAAAATAATCCCCGACGCGCCCACCAATGCACCAGCGATAATCAGCATATTGTTCATCAAAATGAACCCAGCCACACTCGCCGCAATCCCCGAATAAGAGTTAAGCAGCGACACCACCACCGGCATATCGCCGCCCCCAATCGGGAGCACAAACATGATTCCCAAAATATTGGAAATCGCCACCAAAGCCAGAAATACTGGCACATCCTCCGGGTTAAACAGCATATAACCGCTGCCGGCTAAAAGTGCGATCGCCAGCATGGCATTAAACGGCTGTTGCAGCGGAAACGTCATAGGCGCACCCGGTAGCAATTCTTGCAGTTTCGCAAACGCCACAAGGCTACCAGTGAAAGTAATTCCGCCAATCAACACACCCAAAAGGATCGTGATTGTCGCATCAGGCGTCGGCGATTGGGGGATGCTGAGATAGCGCCAGAATTCGCCCACAGCAACGAGTGCAGAAGCCGCGCCCCCGAAACCGTTAAGCAAACCCACCATCTGCGGCATATCCGTCATCGCGACGGTTTTTGCCATAATTGTTCCCAAAATCGAACCGATGATAATTCCGACAGCAATCAATTCGTAGCTGATGACTTGCTTTTCCAGCAAAGTACCGACGATCGCAATTAACATCCCGATCGCAGCTAACACATTCCCTTGACGCGCAGTTGCAGGGGAACCCAACTGTTTCAAACCGATAATAAACAAAGATGCGGCAACTAAATAACCTAGTTGAATGCCACTGGGCAGAAAATCGCTCACGCTTTAACCTCTTTTTTCTTGAACATTTGCAGCATTCGATCGGTTACTAAGAAACCGCCGACTACGTTAATTGTGGCCAGGGCGATCGCGATCGTCCCCAAAATCGAAGTAACAGTCACATTGCCTTGGCCAGAAATCAGAATTGCACCTAAAACGGCAATTCCAGAAATCGCATTCGATCCCGACATCAAAGGTGTGTGCAGCGTCGGCGGGACTTTATTAATTACTTCAAATCCCACAAACGACGCTAGAGTAAACACCACTAAACCTGCAATCAATCCTTCTGCCATAACAATTGGTAATTGGTAATTGGAAATAACTCGTTCCCGGTTGCGTCCGCCAGTCCGCCAGGGAATGAATTCCCTGACTCATAGCAAAAGTCCTCTTAAGAGGACTAATAAACATCTCCCATAATTCTTGTGGAACAGGCATCTTGCCTGTTCAAAAAAGCCTTTTTTGGAGATATTTAATCAGTTCTTCAGTCCTCTTCAGAGGACTTGAGCTTTGAGGCAGGGGTTTCAACCCTTGCCGGACTATCGGACTATCGGACTGCCGGACTATCGGACTGCCGGACTTTGCCTCATAACGACAGAATCTAACTGACGGCTGAAGCCTGAGCTGCCAAAGCATCCCGAACTCGCTGATTGCTAATTTCACCGTCGCGGGCAACACAAGCACCAGCAATGATATCGTCTTCAAAATTCAAATTGAGTTCCTTATCTTTCACCATCAACTGAAGTAAAGAGGAGATATTCTTCGAGTAAGTTTCGCTAGCGTGGACAGGCATAGACGAGGGCACATTAATCGGGCCGATGACATTAACGCCGTTCCATTCAACATCTTTCCCCGCTTCCGTGCATTCGCAATTGCCGCCTTGTTCGCCCGCGAGGTCAACAATTACAGATCCGGGCTTCATTTGAGAAACCATTTCTCTAGTAACTAAAATAGGTGCTTTTCTGCCGGGAACTTGAGCGGTTGTAATCACTGCATCGGAAGCGCTGACGTGTTGGGTGAGCACTTGGCGGGTGTATTCTTTAGCCGCTTCTGATAGCTCTTTAGCATAACCTCCGGCGGCGACGGTTTCTTCCTTGAGTTCGACATCAAGGAATTTAGCGCCCAAACTTTGCACTTGTTCTTTTGTTTCCGGGCGGATGTCGAAGGCTTCGACTACCGCACCCAAACGACGCGCCGTGGCGATCGCCTGTAAGCCAGCAACGCCCACACCCATTACCAATACTTTCGCGGGGCGAATTGTACCCGCCGCCGTTGTCAGCATCGGAAAATATTTCGGCAAAGCGGCGGCTGCGATCAATACCGCTTTGTAACCGGCAACGTTGCCCTGAGATGACAGTGCATCCATGCTTTGAGCGCGGCTGGTGCGCGGGATCATTTCCATGCTGAAGGCCGTTACTTGGCGATCGGCTAAACGCTGCACTAAAGCTGGATCTCCCAGAGGATTCAAAAATCCGATGAAAACGCCTCCTTCCCGGAGTTGATGAACTTCTGATTCTTGCAGGGCCCCGATTTTGACTACGACATCGGCTTCGCCCCACAGCCTAGCGGTATCGGCGACAACCTGAGCTCCCGCTTCTTCGTAAGCAAGATCCGAGAAAAAGGATTGTGCGCCGGCACCGGCTTCAACCCAAACTTCGACGCCCTGTTTGACTAATCGGGCTACAGCGTCGGGTACTAAAGCCACCCGGCGTTCCCCTGCTGCTATTTCTTTTGCGATCGCTAATTTCATGAACTCTCCTTATTTAAGCCTTCCCAGGGCGGTTGAAGCCGCGCCTACACAGACAAAACCTGCCTCCGCAGGTTTCTTGAAGTGCGATTTTTAATCGCCCGATGCCTTGCTTTACATTGAAGCAGCCCTTGCCCTAAACTTCTCTCGTTGATACTAAAGCCGATCGCCCAAATTCGACCCGTATCTTTAACTTATCTTATACATTCAAATTCGCTAAATGGTTAAGTTGGCCACCGATTATGATATAATTTTATGTCGCCTAATTCTGTAGTTAGAATGTCAGTTATCAGTATTACGCAAAAATTACGCAAAAAATAATTGACGATCGAGCAATTTGTTCGGAGGTTCCCAGATTCAGCGTTTCGGAGACTTAGGATGGAGGCACAGAAAAGCGTCGGGTTCTAACCAGCCCCCAGATTCATTCTCAAAGCAGACGGGAGTAAATCTAAAATCTAAAATCTAAAATCTAAAATCGGCTCGCCCTCATCAAATTGCTGAGAGATTCGATATATTGTAGGCACGATCGCAAATTTCGGGCGAGCAATATTAAATGTTCACCAAGAGTTTAATTAGAGGAGTTGTTATGCGACGATTATTTTCAGCACTAGCGGTTACAGGTTGCTTGGTGGCTGGATTACCCGCCATCAGTTTAGCCCAGTCAATGCCAGGATTCACGATTTTCGGCGGCCCCGATCGCGCCAACCAATTAAACTATCGCTTGGATTACGGTACAGCCGGGATGAGTGGCGATAGATATCGGCTGCGAATTCCTTCCAAAAAAGTAAGTTTGGCGATCGCCCAACTCAACATATCCTATCCCGACTACTACAAAGGCGAATTTGACCAAAAAGACATTAAAGTGCGCGTCAAAGACAAAACAATAGAATTGCAAGAAGTAATCTGGGACAAAGAAAATCGATTCATAGAAATTTATCCCAAAGAACCAATTGCCGCCGGCAACAATGTTGAGGTTGTACTCTCCAACGTCAGAAACCCATCTCCCGGCGGAATGTACCATTTCAACGTCCGCATCCGCACCCCTGGCGACGTTCCCTTGCTGCGTTACCTCGGCACTTGGCTGTTGAGCATTAGTTGAGGGAAGGAATTTCTCGTTAGTCAAGCGATCGCGACAGAAAAATTTAAATGTGGCGATCGTTTTGCTACGGGCAAAAATTTAACTCTACTCAAATCTTGGTTTTCCTCACATCTTGCACCATTCTCGCTTAACAGGCTTTTCGGCCTGTTCCACAAAGAGTGAATTTTCTTGTGGAACAGGCCGGAAAGCCTGTTCATAAAAAGCTTATTGAGAATGGTCAACATCTCAGTTTTCGGCAGTTGTGAAAATAGAACCTCCGGCTCATATCGCAATTCTCAATGATTCTTGACATACTCCCCCGGCTCTTATCACGGGGGATTCTAAGCTCAGACAGCGATTGCAGGCATAGCCTGTCTAACATCGCCTAACTTAACGGTTGATGCCCCAACCGCACAAATATTCTTAGCTGCATTCTCGTCTCTGTCGTTCACGTTCTGACAGGACGGACATCGCCATTCTCTCGTATTCACATCCAACTTTTTTAGGACGTGTCCACAATGATTGCAAGTCTTCGAGGATGGATACCACTGATCAATGAAGATCACCTGCTTATTTTTTTTCTTGGCAACCCATTCGAGAACTTGGAGAAATTCGCCGAATGCAATGTCTGAGATTTTACGTCCCCAAAGTCGTTGCATTCCTTTTAGATTCAACGTCTCAAAGCACAGCACGTCGAACTTATCAGTTAGTTCGTGAGCCAATTTCCAGAACCAATCAGAGCGACGATTCACTACGGCTTCATGTTTGCGAACTAGATTAAGTCTTGCTCTTTCTCGGTTCGCTGAGCCTTTCCGTTTTTGGGAATGCTGACGATTTGCTTTCTTAATAGCGTTAAGGGACTGTTTCAGGAATTGCGGTGATTCGATTTTTGTTCCATCTGAGCAGGTGAGAAACGTTTTCAAGCCGAAATCAAAGCCAGCGATTCTACTCGTCTCGACTTTGGTTTCAGGTTCTTCAACGCTGTCAACGACCACAACCATAAATAGCTCTCCTAATGTCGTGCGTTTAATGGTTAACGTCTTGACCGTCCCCTCTATCTCTCTGGAATTCCAATACTGATAAACGCGATTCCCAATCTTAATTCGATTGCCGCCTAAGAATTTGTAGCCAGCTTGCTTGAGAGTGAACGATTTGTATCTGCGAACTTTCTTGAATCCGGGCGGTCTAACTCCTTTCTTGTGATGCTTAAAAAACAGTTGGTAGGCTTTCTCAATTCGTTGGCAGATATCCTGCACAGCTTGAGAGCCGACCGTTTGCCAGAACGCTTTACGCTTTCTCTGTTTGGCAATATGCGATTGAAGTTTTGCACAATTCAAATGCTTTCCCCACATTCGGTAGTACCGTTTATGGAGTGCAATGCAATGGTTGTAGATCACCCCGGCAGCATTGATACTTCGCTTGAGGTGTCTATTCCGCTTGCTTTGATATAGCTTAAACTTCAATGTTTTCATGCTATTATTGTAGATCATCTAGCTATACTTTGCCATGAAAAAGAGCGTATTTCTTAGGCTGACTGATGAAGAGTTTGAGAAGCTAGAATCTTACTGCGAATCACGCGGTAGATCGAAATCAGATGCTCTAAGGGAGCTCATTAGAAGCCTTAAGCTCAAAAAAAGCCGTCAAGCGAAGGACGAGGCTTTAAACCCAATTTTTCGGTCATAATGAGTCTAGGGGCCGTCCCCCGATGATTGCCCTTAGCTAATTAGGGGTAGGCTCAGGGACGCTACCCCAAAAAAATGTTTACCAATCAAATAGGATTGCTAAGGCCGTACTTGCAGCATGAATCTACTAGCAAAAATCAAAACAATAGAACTTCCTCCAGCGCTGCGATCGAGAAATTATCGCCTGTTTTTTGCAGGACAAGGCCTCTCACTGATTGGCAGTTGGATGACGCAAGTCGCTACTGTTTGGCTTGTCTACAATTTGAGCGATTCACCTTGGATGCTGGGCGTGGTGGGATTTACAAGTCAAATCCCCACATTAATTTTACTGCCTTTTGCAGGAGTTTTAATCGATCGCTGGAACCGCCACCGAGTCATAATTGCCACTCAAATATTAGCGATGGTTCAATCCTTAGCGCTAGCATTTTTAGCGCTAACAGGAGTCGTTAACATTTGGCAGATCCTGGTACTGAGTTTCTTTCAAGGCGCAATTAATGCGTTTGACGCGCCGGCACGGCAAGCTTTTGTGCCGGAACTTGTAGAAAAGAAAGAAGATTTAGCAAATGCGATCGCCCTCAACGCTTCCATGTTCAACGGGGCCAGATTAATCGGCCCAGCAATTGCAGGTTTGCTGATAGCTACAGTCGGCCCAAGTTATTGCTTTCTCATTGACGGACTCAGCTACATCGCTGTAATTGCAGGCTTATTAGCGATGCAGATCAAAGCCCGTAATATTGCAGCAACTAATACCAAACCCTTACAAAGATTAAAAGAAGGATTCGTTTATGCCTTCGGATTTCCCCCGATTCGAGCAATTTTACTGCTATTAGCATTAGTCAGTTTTGCGGGAATGTCCCACACAGTTTTAGTCCCGATTTTTGCTACCAAAATCCTGCACGGCGGCCCAGAAGCCCTAGGCTTTTTGATGGCTGCTTCGGGAGTCGGAGCCTTTGGGGGGGCGATTTATTTGATTTCGCGCAAAAGTGTAGTTGGCATCGGCAAATGGATTGCGATTTCACCAGCAATTATGGGATTCGGGCTGATAGGTTTGGGTTTGTCTCGCGTCTTATGGCTGTCATTAATCATGATGTTGTTTGTGGGGTTTGGTTTCATTTTGCAATTTGCAGGAGGAAACACATTTTTGCAAACAATTGTGGAAGATGACAAACGCGGAAGAGTGATGAGCATATACACGATGGCATTTTTTGGAGTGACACCGTTTGGGAATTTAGTTGGCGGCGGATTGGCAAATTATATCGGCGCTCCCAATACAGTCATCATTGGAGGTATAATTTGTGTTTTAGGCTCGATAGTTTTTACCAAACAGTTGCCAGCTTTAAAAAACTTCGTCCGGCCACTTTATCAAAAAATGGGTTTAATTCCGCAGTAACAATTTAGCGTAAAAGCACAAATGCCAACATTAAACAACATTCCCAAAGCTAATATCTGACTGTATCTCTAGCAATCCTCAACAATTGGTAAACTTCTCTCTTTATCTCTTCTCTTCTCTTTCTCTGCGCCCTCTGCGCCCTCTGCGGTTAAAACATCCAAATTAATTACGCAACCAGAGGTTAAACCAAGCGAATTTAGAAGAAGGTTCTGGGATTTCCACCGCGTATCTAGTCGCAGAAAATGTTTTTTAGTTTGTTCACCATTCTTGTTGAGCTTCTGCTTCTGCTTGGATTAAATTTTGCCGCAGTTGCACCCAATTTATTTGATGAGAGGGCAAGTCTTCGATGAGCTTTCCGCGCTGTAAATGCAGAATTCGCGTGCTAAATTGCTCGGCTAATTCTAATTGATGGTTTACCATTACAATTGTGGTTTGGCCGTTTGTTAGCTGTATCAATACTTGCAAAAGGTGGGCGGCTTTTCCTGCGTCTAGGGCAGATGTTGGCTCGTCTAAAAGCAAGATTTTTGGTTGTAGGATGATGCCGCGGGCGATCGCCACGAGCTGTTTTTGGCCTGTGGAAAGCTGGAATTCGCTGCGATTGAGCCATTCTTGGGGTATGTGCAGTTGTTCGATCGCCCCGCTAATTCTCTCAGCAATGTTTGATGAAGTCACGCCCCGCAGCTTCAAAGGATAAGCCAATGCTTCTCGCACCGACATTCCCAAAAGCTTGGATTCTTGCAGGATGAGGGTGATTTGTTTGCGGAGTTCGATCGCAGGTATTTGGCGATATTCTGTATTTTCCAGATAAATCGAGCCGCTGGTGGGACTGCTGAGCCGATTTAGCAACCGCAACAGCGTTGTTTTCCCCGCACCTGAAGGGCCAACAATTGCCACGCGAGATCCCTTCTGTACCTGAAATGATATATTTTCCAACAAATGACTTGAGGCGATCGGTGTTTTTAAACTAACATTATCAATTCGCAGTTGAGGATTTGTTTCTGTATTATTTTCCGAATAATTAGGCATTTAATTAATTAAAAATATGGCTTTCGTGGAACGGGCATCTTGCCCGTTCTTGAGGCAGGCAAGATGCCCACTCCCCAATCCAACTCACTCTTTGTGGAACGGGCATCTTGCCCCTTCTTAAGGCAGGCAAGATGCCCGCCCCACAATCCAACTCAAACTCAAACTTTTACAGCTTTTTCTAAAGGAAAACCCAGTTTTTCGCGCTGTTCCAAATAAAGCTGAGCAACTCGCCGGGCCAAATTGCGAATTTTGGTGATGTAGCGGGTTCTTTCCGTTACCGAAATCACACCTCTAGCATCGAGTAAATTGAAAGTGTGAGAACATTTTAGCACATAATCAAGACTAGGCAAAACCAATCCTTTTTTGGTCAATTGTTCTGCTTCTTGCTCGTACAGTCCAAATAGAGTAAACAGCAATTCGGGATTGGAAGCTTCAAAGTTATAAGTACACTGTTCTATTTCTCCTTGCAGGTGAACGTCGCCGTAAGTGATGCCATCTTTCCACTGAATTTTCGTCATGGCATCGACTTCTTGGAGATACATTGCGAGGCGTTCTAGTCCGTAGGTAATTTCAATGGAGACGGGGCGACAGTCAATGCTACCGCACTGTTGAAAGTAGGTAAATTGGGTGATTTCCATGCCATCGAGCCAGACTTCCCAGCCGACCCCCCAAGCTCCGAGGGTGGGCGATTCCCAGTTGTCTTCTACGAAACGAATGTCGTGGTCTTCTGGGCGAATTCCTAATGCTCTGAGGGAGTCTAAATAGATGTCTTGGATATTGGGAGGAGAGGGTTTAATTAAAACTTGATATTGATAGTAATGTTGGAAGCGGTTGGGATTTTCGCCGTAGCGTCCGTCGGTGGGGCGGCGACAGGGTTCTATGTAGGCGACTGACCAAGGTTCGGGGCCAATTGCTCTGAGAAAGGTGTGGGGATTCATGGTTCCTGCACCTTTTTCTGTGTCGTAGGATTGGGCGATCAGGCAACCGCGATCGCTCCAGAATTTGTTTAAGGTGGCAATGACTGATTGAAAGTTCACTGGTTTAAATATGGTTAGCGAGTGTCTAAGATTATTTAAGCATACTCAAGGCACGGTTTATTGAAATAAACCCTGCCGAAATTAGATAAGACAGGATTTATAGCGAATTGCCCTACTCTGCTTTTTCCAGTTTGCGTTTTTCGATTTCCGTGATCGGTAATAGTAGAGCGTCTTCAATTTGTTGCCTAATTGCGAAGCTGCAATTACTTGAATGCAAGCAATTCCACAACAATACATTGGCATTATAATACTTGTCAAACAGACTTTGCTGAGAATTAGTAAATCTTTTATGTTGTCCAATGTTACGATACTTAATCATGATAGAGCGCATTATACTTCTACATCTTTTCCACTCTGTAGGTGAGGTAACTAGAGCAAGTAAAATATCATCTATAAGAGACTGTAGAACGAGTTTTAACTGAGGAGGGGTTTCAAGCTCAACTATAGCTTGTTGCATATACCTGATAGCCCAAGTTAATAGAACATCGGCATCAAAAAGAAGAGCAAAAGCAATATCAATTGCAATGTCATTTGACAGACTAAAGACAAATTCGCTAGGAGCGGTATTGTGGCGTTTGTAACTATCAGCTACATCTTGCCTAAAATTAGGATCGATTTTATAGGCAAGAATATCCCTAATAGCAGGATGAAGAAAATATTGAATACAATTAAAATGAATCTCTGCAAAATAAATATAAAATGACCGTATGGCTGCTGGTTTATATCGGGCATCTCGGAGAGAATCAGTTTTATTTTGTGCCCAAAGCAAGAATTTTTGAAGCTGCTTATTATGTTTAATTAAATCATTAATACGATCTTGGAGCAATGTCAATAACTTTTCTGAATCAGAAGCTGATAACATACTTACGATTAGTGGGAATACCTCCTTCCAATGTCCTTGATACATATAACAAATGAGTTGCTGCAAATCTTGATGCTGAATGAACCATTTTGCTACAAGAAATTCTTGAAATGTCAAGTGCGAAAATGACCATATTTGTTGCGATCGCTCAATCAACAATCCATGCTGCGCTTCCATCGCCCTCAACACCGATCGACTATCCCGCTGCCCAATTCCCAAAAACTCCGCAATATATCTCTCAATTTCCGCCTGCTCAAACAACACATATTGCTCTTGCTCAAACTTCTTCACTGCTAGAAAGCTCAATAACTCCAGCTTCCGCTCTAGCAACAAATCACGATAAATTTCATCCCGATCGATCGCCCGATCCTTATCCCATTGCTCCAGCAATAACTTCAACCCTTCTTCATAAAGCTTAGAACGCTTCGAGTGAAACTTCCCCGTCGGGTGAAACACTGCACAAGTCAAACTCAGCAAAATCGGCGTAATTGCCAAGTCCCGAATCGGCTTATTTGCCTCTAAAAATAGTTGTTCTAAAAACTCCTTCGCTTTTGCCAGTCCCCCCGACTCATCCCGCATCACCGCCTTATACCAATGTTCTGAAAACGATCGCACCTGCGACTCATTAAAATCAGCTACTTCCACATAATCAAATCGCTCAAACTGTGATTCCTGACTCTGCGTTCGACAGGTCACAATTACCTGCACCTGCGGATAAGTGCGAGCAAACCGCTTGATTTCCTTGGCGATGCTCTTCCCATCTTCTCCCGTCACTTCATCCAACCCATCCAGCAGCACCAGCGCCCGACCTCGATCTAACGCCAATTGAGTTTCGGCATCCGATAACCGCCAGCACCCTTCTAGATAACGCTCTAGCGAGTAGGCAACCTCACCCCCATCCTCGACAAAATCTCGCAGTTTAATCAAAACCGGAATGCGGTGCGCTTGTAAATTACCTGCGTTGCACTCCATCACCACTCGCTGCAAATACGTGGTCTTTCCCGAACCCGGTTTGCCCACTACCATCAGGTTCGCATTCTTTGCCAGCACCTTTAAACCTGATACCCGTTTTAGCTTTTTGCCCAAACCAATGCGATCGAAACTGCGGTAGCTGCGATTTTGGCTAAAGTCCTGCCACAAGTCATCCAATTCCGATCTACGACTACTACTGAGTTCCTCCAGAATATTGACATCCACAAACAAGTCACTCAACGGCACGCAACGATCGACACCCCAAAGCGGCATTCTGCCGTGCAAGGGTTGGATGTCATCGTGGAGGCGCGATCGTACCTGCTGAACCAACGCATCAACAGGATCTTTGACGCTCTCGGCAGGCAGATTTGACAGTGAATTCGGTGGTTTACCTTTCTCCTGAACCTGTTCAGCGTCGGGTTCCCATTTCAGTTTGAGCTTTTTGCAGATGCAAAGAAACTGCTTGCGCTGAACAGCTTCACCTTTGAAAAATTTGTGGATGGTAGTACGCGACATCTTTAATTCAGCAGCCAAATCGGATTTGCTACCAAATTTTGCTAATGCGCTGTCCGCGTTTTTCAGTTGAGTTGGCGATAACCTCAGAGATCGCCCGGTACGTTCTGTCATGTAGTGGTTTCAGGTTTCTCCAATTATAGCGACGCGATCGTAACTTGGACAAACTTGTACATAACCTGAGCGGTAGGCGATCGTATCTAAAACCAGCCTCCTATCTTGCATTTGGCAGATTGTTGAGAGTTTCAACAAAGATGACCAACATGAAGAGTTCAAATAAGAAAAAATGGCTCAAAGTAATCGAGTTTACTGTAGTGGGTGTTGCCACCTGGCTCAATCCCCAAGCAGGATTTCTGCTCTTTCTGCTTCGGCTGTGCTTTCAAATCTTGGCTGCGTTGCAGAAAGATGAGGAGAGTGAAATAGATAAAAGCTAGAAGTCCCCGATCGCCTTTGCGAAAAAATTCAACAGGGCGATCGGTTCCCCAAAGTCCTATAGCGAGATCGCAATTTCAGCAGATTGATTTCCCTTATTACGAGGGCGAAGATGTAAAGTAATTTCCGTATCGAGTCGCTTGAGGAAAAGCAGTAGTTTTCCCTCGCTGAACCGTTGAAACTCTCCCTCCATTAAATGAGAGACTTCTGGTTGTGGAATGCCCAGTAACTCGCTCATTTCACGCTGTTCCAAGTTGCGCTGTTTCAACAGACGAAGTACCTGAATTCCGATTTTACCCCGCGCCAAAAGTTCGTCAGCATCTGCCAATCCAAGGTCAGCAAATACATTACCGCTGCTTTCTTCAAAAATGGTTTCTTCTGTCATAATTGTTCCTCCCTCGCTAGTGCGTCTTGATAGCGTTTTTTAATTAAGTCAACATCAGCCTGTGGGGTTTTAATCCCTTGCTTTGATTTCTTCTGAAAAGCGTGCAACACATAGATTTTGTCACCAATCTTGAGAGCATAAACCGCCCTGTAAGTATCCGTATCGTAACGTTTGACGATTTCATACACACCGCTTTCCACCCCTTTAAAGGGCTTGGCTGACAAAGGTGTTTCCCCAGCTTGCACCAGTTGTAGCGCATAACCTACCGCTTTTTGTACCTCTTCAGGAAACTCGCGGATATTTTTGCGAGAGTCTCCCATCCAAACAAGAGGTCGTAAAGGCACTTCTATAGTATCTTTGTTATCGACCATTTTATACCAAATTTCCTGTAAAAATCAAGTTTGACAATAGCATAAAATGTTGCCCTGCCTAAAAATCGATTTCTCCCATAATGGGTTCTTGTGTCATAGTTCTCTCTCGGCATGGTATAGTACCCATCTTCGATTCGCATCGACAACTCATGAAAACAGACACCATTTTCTACAGCCTGTTTCAGGAATTTCCCCGCTTCTTCTTTGAACTGATAGATCGTTCCCCAGACGAAGCCACCGCCTATGAATTCACCTCCCGCGAAATCAAACAACTCGCATTCCGCATCGATGGCTTATTTCTCCCCAAAACCGAAGAACCTGAAAAACCATTTTACTTGGCTGAAGTTCAGTTTCAACCCGATGCCGACTTGTACTACCGCATCTTTGGCGAACTCTTTCTCTATCTGCGACAATACAAACCCCTCAATCCTTGGCGCGTGGTTGTCATCTATCCCAATCGCCGCATCGAACACGAACAGATGCTGCAATTTCAGGAACTCTTAACGAGTCAGCGCGTCCAACGGATTTACCTCGATGAATTGCCAGAAGCCGCAGATCGATCGCTGGGAGTCAAAGTTGTTAAACTGGTAATCGAGCCAGCAGAGACAGCAGCAGAACAAGCACGCCAGTCGATCGCAATGGCCCGACAACAGATATCCGATCCCACCGTTCAACGCGATTTAATTAACCTCATCGAAACAATTATCGTCTACAAACTCCCCCAGAAAAGCCGCGAGGAAATTGCCGCCATGTTGAATTTAAGCGAACTCAGACAAACTCGATTTTACCAGGAAGTCAAGCAAGAAGGTTTAGAAGAAGGACTCGAACAAGGTGAGCGGCAGGCGAAGTTAGAAGCCATTCGTCGCACGATAGGGTTGGGGATAAATTTAGAGACGATCGCGCAATTATTAGATTTGTCTCTCGAATTTGTTCGCCAAACAATTAACAAAATCCAACGGGAATCGATGTCACTCCCCGAACAAAATATCGACTCGTTTATCGAACTATTAACTCAGCAGCGATCGCTCTTCGGGGTCGAACAATTAACCGAACTAGCGCAGCTAATTGAACCCTTATCCGATGATATCGATGTCCTTTCAGAAGCGATTTCATCCTGGGCTGAAAATTACCCTTCAATTCAGGAAGCTCAAGCCCAACTGCTCGAACCACTACCGATCGCTAAGGCATCAGAAAAAGCAGCAGTCACCCGAGAAAGTAGCGAATCTCAACTCGGCGATCGCCTCAACAAACAAGCTCTCAAAAATGCCATTTTATTGTAGCGCGATCGGCCATATTTCTACTGGCAAATAAACTGAGGCAGATATTGCTGTCTTGCGTCAGATGTTGAGTGGAAGCGATCGCCAAATAGCCACAAAAAAACAGAATAGTCAGAACCCCGACTTCTTGAATAAGTCGGGGCTCAGACAGTGAAAAAGTTGAGATTACTTTCTAGTTTAGTTTGCAGGAGCGAGGGAAACTAACAGAGTGATGTTGTCAACGCCGATGACATAAACCGTGTCTCCCGGTGTGAGGGTGATTTGGCGATCGCACCGTGCGGGCCACCAGCTACCTTGGAAGCGGACGCGACCTGTTTGATTCGGGTAAATCGATTCATCAACTACTGCTTCTTCGTTGAAGTAGTGGAAATTGGTGTTGATGTAGTTATCCATTAAGATATTCTTTTCTGTGCTGTAGGTGTGAAGAGAAAAAATAGAACCGAAAGCTTTTACTACGTTAAACATTTTGTTGACTCCTTTTGTGTTAAAATATATCGAAGTTTTATGGCCTATTTGAGGCTCTTTGAAAAGTAGCATTTCCTGGTTGAAATTGATTACCAGGTCTCTCATGCTCTGATTTAGTCTGCCGGAGCGAGGGAAACTAACAGAGTGATGTTGTCAACGCCGATGACATAAACCGTGTCTCCCGGTGTGAGGGTGATTTGGCGATCGCACCGTGCGGGCCACCAGCTACCTTGAAAGCGGACGCGACCTGTTTGATTCGGGTAAATCGATTCATCGACGACAGCTTCTTCGTTGAAGTAGTTAAAATTGGTGTTGACGTAATTTTTGATAAGCATATTGTTAGCTGTGCTGTATCCTTGGGTAGAGAAAATCGAGCCGAAAGCTTTTACTACGTTGAACATGATATTTACTCCTGTTGTGTTAAAATATATGGGGATGTGTAATTGTCGGTTTATGCTATTTGAGAGGCTGCATTTCCTCGGTTAAGATTGATTGATTGCCTTGATATTTCATTGTTCTTGCCTTCCGTGGTTTTATCAGGATAAAAGGCAAAGAATTTTTGAAATGTTGAGGGGATTTGAGAAGCGGTTGCGGGGAGTCTAAATCCCGTAATTCCGAGGTATTGAATTAAGGATTTAGTGGTTGAGCAGTTGGTGGGATTTACCTTAAGGGTAGATGTTGTTAGCTACATTAGAGATTGGCTGATTCCGCATTACTGCTGCTGTGAAAATGTTTTATTTTTGGGTTTTATGTTTTGATTGGGTTGTGACTCACTTGCTTTACACTTACTAATTTGCCAGGAGTCCAATATCTTTGGGGCGATCGCCAGTCCACTTTCCGAGTCTGGTACTGGCACATGACACTGAGAAACCTGCAAACAACGATTTTGCAGAGGTTTCTGCCTACCTATCAGGCTGCTGGCTGTGCCAATTTAGCCAACTGGACTACCGCCAACAGTGAATTATGAGCTTACGCAGTCTCGATCGCCCAATCCGGAATATCCATACATATCTAGTCCGTAACTGACGCACCAAACCCCTAAAAACCCGGTTTCTGACACCCAGTGCGCCATTAGGGGCCCGTAAGCGGATCTATGATATAAGCAAGTAAACTTGGCAACTCACCCGCCCTCCCCATGCGATATTGAGGTGTACCTACCTATTTAGGCCTAGACAATAGACCTCTTGCAAAAATCCTTTTCATCAATTGATGGGACGGGCTCTCCGGCCCATCTCCCAAGAAAAAATAACTCTTGTGGGATGGGCCGGAGAGCCCGTCCTAATTATTTTTGCAAGAGGTCTAATAGGCGATCGAGAGTTACGCAGATATCAGGAGGCGGTAGGAGTTTTTGATCGATGCAGGTCGATCGCACCCTGTTATCCAATTATTGAACAGGTCGAACTTAAAATCCATTCATAAATTCAGAATCTTAAATTCATAAAAGTCATACTTATAGACAACCTGCTGGATACTGCATAATTGTTACAGGAATTTTGAATAAAGTTTTAGCTAATTGAGACAAAGCGAACTTTAATTTAAGCGACTGTGGCAATTCTTGTACGGAAACTTCTACGAAGCCAAAGCGAGTATAAAATGATGCGAGTCGCTTTCCCAAACATTCTAAATATAGCGGTTCTGTAGCTTGTTGAATTAAATATTTTGTGAGGTAACTTCCCAAACCTCGATCGCGCCAATTTTTCGCCACCACCAAACTGCCCAATTCTTGCGCCCCCGCAAATTTCCGCAACTGTCCGCAAGCTGCCAATTTTCCCTCGCATTGGATGACCCAGAATTGCTCCCAGCGCAACTGAGTTGGATCGAGTCTGGCGCTCCACACTAAGATTCTAATTGATTTGATGTCTTGAGCACAGGCCGGGCGGATAACGCATTGTGGCGGCAACGAAAAAGAACTTTCATTCATTGTGATTCCTGTTGACTGTCTCGTTTGGATTGAGCTTTCAACATCCTTTCTTTTAACCGCACATTTCTCTCGGCAATTTCGGGATTTCCCTTATACCAAGGCGGAACATCGTCATAATCGGGAATTCCATCATCTATCAGATAGCGCGCGTTGGGCTGCTTGGGATAACCTGCAGCCAATCCTCCAGTACAGATAACAAACAAGGCTGTATTTTCAGCAGCTTTTAATGCTCTCTTTGCTGCGGGAGAAACTCTCACAATATCGCCGCCCTCAAGTGTCAATAGTTCCCCATCTACAACCATCAGGCCTTTGCCTTCAACTACAATATAAACTTCTTCTTGTTCTGCGTGGCTGTGAGTAAATGTGTAGCCATCGCCAGCAGGCAAGCGAATCAAACCTAAAGCTACTCCTTGTAGATTTAGCTGTCGCCAAGGGTTGGTGAGTTGGGGCAAATTGTTAAAGTCAAAGTGAGCTTTAGTGAATTTATTGTTACTTTCAGAATCTAGTTCCATATTATGTATTTAAGTATAAGAGGTGTTACTGGAAATTATACCAGCTAGCTGCTTCAAAATGCGAAAGACTTCGTAAAGTTCGTTTCCTGGACTCCCAATATCGAAAAGTTTAGACACGGCATACTGCGGTGTGCCTTGTTTGGTCACTTTGATAAATCGAAAGCTGCTGCCATTTGTCAGAAGCCCAAATGTTACTGGTTCTGGGCTGGGGTCATTCAGCATATAAAATAGTAACTGAGGAAGCCCAGCTTCAACGGAATATTGAGAGCGTTTGGCTTCGATCGCAACTACCCAAAAAGATTTCAGCAATAGCAGGACATCGATGCTACCCCTGACAATTGTATCTTCATCTTCAATAGTCAGTTCTACTGATTTTTCTGCCTCTATATGAAACGGAGTCAAGTAGAAATCTGCTAAAAATAGCAAGGGAGCCAGTACCACCATTTTTACGGTATCTTCCAGCATCGCGTACTTGACACTGTTGATATAACCTGCTTTTACGTTGTCGAGCGCTCGCTTTTTGTCATCGCTAATTTCCGGTAAATCGTCAATCCACTCCCGGAAGAATTGCTCATCTTCACAAAGTTGAAAATTAAATTTTGTTTCGACATCTAGCAGTGTCAGTGTTTTTGCTTGAATGCTTTGTGTCATAGTTTTATGTAGCTATTTGCTGGTTGGTGTTAATTGTAGCATATCAACTGTCGATCGCCTCCCACAAAACCTCCGCGCCAAACCTTACCGGATCGGTACAAGGCAATCCCGTTTCTGCTTGAACTTCAGCTATTGCTAACAGCGCATTTGCCTCATTTAAGTGATGAGTGTTGAGGGCGATCGCGCTCACTTTTCCCCCTGCAAAAGCACCCGCAGCAGCAGCTAACATTTCGTACAATTCAACCACTTTTGATAACCTGGGAATCGATACGTGCGGGTGATTGCGAATGCTAGTTTGTCCGGCTCGGTGCGCTAAAATTAAGTGAGTTGGCTGCGAACCCCGCAGCAGCGGCAGAGTCGCCGTCGAACCCGGATGCAATAGCGAACCTTGCCCTTCTACGTGCAGAATATCGCACTCAGAACCCAATTTAATCACCATTTCTTCGACAGCACCAGCCGCAAAATCAACTCGCACTGCATCCAAAGGAAGGCCTTCATTTCCAATCATTAAACCAGTTTGTCCCGTTGCTAAAAATTTGGAACGCCAACCCCGCCGCAAGCAAGTGCGATTGAGTTCCAGACTGGTTGACATTTTGCCAACGCTCATATCTGTGCCGACAGTTAATACGCGGCGACAACTTAATTTAGCTGCGGCAGCAGAGGCGATCGCACCCACAGATTTCGGTTCCTGACGCACGTCCCAAATCCATTGATTTTCGGTTAAAGGAACTGTTACCAAAGGTGCAAGTTTCGCGTGCAAACCATTGACAACTGACAAACCCGCTGCTACCGCTTGATTAATTTCTGGCAGCCATTCTGCAGGCAAAACACCGCCGGAAGGAGCGATACCAATTAGCAGAATATCCGGCGCAAATTTCAGTGCTTCTGCAACGGACGCAACTATCGGTACTTGTTGAGGAATGCCCGTTAATTCAGCCAAAGATTGTCCTGCACATTGGCGGTCTATTACTGCTACAATTTGTGCTTCGCTGTAGCGCAAAAATGCTAAACCTGTTTTGCCGGAATAACCAAGAATACCCTCGTGCAGCAGGATTGCAACTTTACCATTTTTGATCGGATAGTTTTTAGTCATTGATTCACTTTCAAGAGGGGGATTTTAGATTTTAGCTTCAATCTAAAATCTAAAATCTAAAATCGATTAGGTGTTAGCTGTGATTTGGGTTCAGGGTAAGATCACTCGGATCTTCTCCCAATTCTCGCAATCTGGCCTCTAGTCGCGAGGCTCGCTGGCGTTCCTGTTCCGCTTGCTGTTGAGCGGCTTCGGCTTGCTGTTGAGCGGCTTCCTCTGGCAACAAAACTAAATTGCCAGATTCATCGAAAAAACGCACCCAAGTCGCTGTTTCTCGATCGACAATTCCTTCCCAAGTGCCCAACCAAAAACCTAGGGTTTCGCACCACAGCCAACCCCGCTCGTTGGGCACTAACGGCTGATAACGCAGGGTGACATCTAAACGCCATCCTTGCAAAGAATTCGGCTCGAAAGGATCGAAAACAAAGTAATCAGGAGTTCTAAAAACCTGCTCGTAAATATCCTTTTTTTTGCCTGTGTCCTGATTTGCCGTTGACGGCGACAGCAGTTCCACAATGACATCCGGGTAACGTCCGTTTTCTTCCCAAACTACCCAGCCTTGTCGGGAAGGATTGCTGTCAACACCCAACACAGCGAAAAAATCCGGGCCTCGGAAATCCTGATTCCGAATCTGTTTAGCGCTGTAATAAATAAACATATTGCCACCGACAAAAAAATCGTTCCGGTTAGCTAAACCTTGTTCTACGGAACGGATTAAAACGGTCATTGCTATACGGTGGCGGTTGCTTTCCATTTCTGCACCATCATCAAAAATTAAATCAGTCGGCGGCTGGTGTTCTTCAAAGAAAAGCTTGGCTTCTCTATTAATTTGCTCTCCTATTGATTCTACTGGTATCATACTATCTCCAGATTTGTTTTGAGCGATACTTCTATTCTACAATCTCAATTCGTCGCACTCCCAATCCCGATCGCCCGTTTGGCAGCAAACACCCATTTTCGACGATCGCACCTGTGAAAGGATCGTCTAATAAATTTAAGTGACTGTCCAAATCCAAATAGTCAGCTAGCGGTGAAAGTTGTGCTGCTGCTGTATTTGCGATCGCGCTATCTGAATAGCAGCCGAACATTACTTGCAAATTGCAGGCTTTTGCTGTGTGAATCATCCGCATTGCTTCAGTCAATCCCCCTGACTTCATCATTTTGATATTGATGCCGTGGACGCAGTGCGCTAACTTGGGTATATCGGCACTATTAAAGCAACTTTCATCAGCAAAAATTTGTAGGGGCGATTGACGGTACAGTTCTGAGAATTCCTCCATATCTGCGACGGGTGAAAGTGGCTGTTCAACATAATTTATCTGGTATTTTTCCAGCCAGTGACACATCTCTATTGCATCTTTTAAACTCCAACCACCGTTAGCATCTACACTGATTTGAATGTTAACTGGTGCTTCGTCTAGCACTGCTATTAACATAGCTTTGTCGGCTTCGATTCCTTCGGGATTTCCTAATTTAATCTTAACGGCGCGGTATTTGATGCTTGCTGGATCTGTCGCATCTTTACCAAACCAATCGCGCACTCTTTCTCTTGCACTCCTCGGCGAATTAATGCCGATTGTGACGGAGGTGGGCACGATGCGCGATCGATCTAATCCCCACATTTTCCACAGGGGCAAGCCGGCTTTTTTGCCCAGCCAGTCGTGCATTGCCATGTCGATGCCGGCGCGGGCGGCTGAGGGTAAGTTGACCTCTGTTAATACTTGTTCGATTTTTTGGCGATCGCACGGAGTAAACTTTTCTAGCAGCGGTGCAACTTCCTGCAATGCGGCTAGCAGAATTTCGGTAGTTTGGGGTCGAGAACCTGTGGAAAACGGCGAAGCTTCTCCCCAGCCTTCGATGCCTTCGTGTGCTAATTTTACCCATAAATTGGTACTTTGGGCTGTTGTACCGCGGCTGATGGTAAGGGCAAACCGCTTGCGGACAGTGAAGGTTTCAATTTGAAGGTGCATTGTCAGTGATTGGTAATTTTTTATAGATAAAAATCAGAGGTGGCGGATTGCGCCGCTATTGCCATTTTTAACTTTTTACTTTAGAGTTTGATTTTGCTTGTTCTAGTTTATCAAAAAGTTGAGGAAATTCCTTATTTCTGTTTCGCCGAAGAGAGTTGCTTTCTCTCTCAGCATTTGGGTTCTATTCTTTGCTGTTGCTGGTTGCATCATACAAGTTCTGCGCTACGTTTTTAACTATTAAGAACGCTGGATTAGTTGATTTAAATTAGACAGATAAATAAATTATCCTTCGTGGTACTCGTCATTTACTTTGCTGTTTTGCGCGATTTGGCTAGGTATTATTGCTACGGCTAAGAAGAAGCAGGGCGATCGCTATTTTGGGCAATGGAAAGCGCTGGGGTTCATGTTTGGATTTTTTTGTTGACATGAAATCTTGAGTCTGCACGAAATATTAATTATTAACGATTTGGGAAAAGCACTGCATTTAGGAGGATTTTTTTACTTCATTTGGGTAATTCCGGGGGCGCTTTTTGTGGTGGTTACTGGGCTGGCTTATCTCAAGTTTCTCCTGCACCTACCCCGGAAAACAAGGGATTGTTTTTTACTGGCAGGCAGTATATATGTCGGTGGAGCACTTGGCATGGAAATGGTTACTGGCTATTATGCAGATGCGGTAGGTCAGCGAAACTTGATGTACGGTTTGATGACTTCTGTTGAGGAAATTATGGAAAGGGTAGGGGTGATCGTATTCATTTACGCCCTGCTGTCTTACATCGGTTCCCATCTTGAAACTATTGATTTGCGGTTGAAGATAGTGGATAATCGAGAGAGGTAAAACTGACGATCAACCAAGATTATTAACGAAATAGAAATCGCAGACTTTATGCCTATCTACTTCTACACCACTGGCAGCGAATACGGCTGTTTTTCTAATTTTTCCACTCATGGATTCGAGTTAGACGGAGAATATTGGCCAACTACTGAGCATTATTTTCAAGCACAAAAGTTTCCCCAAACGGCTCATTGTGACCAAATTCGCCAAGCAAAAACGCCGAAAGATGCCGCAAAAATGGGGCGCGATCGCTCTCGTCCCCTCCGCAAAGATTGGGAAAAAGTAAAAGATGATATCATGAGAAAAGCCGTACTCCGAAAATTTGAAACTCATTCCGAAATTAGAGAAATTTTACTAGCTACTGCGGATGAGGAAATAGTCGAAAATTCCCCGGTTGATTACTATTGGGGTTGCGGTAAAGATGGCAGCGGCAAAAATATGTTGGGCCAGATTTTAATGGAAGTAAGGGAAATATTGCGAAAACGCACGTCAGAGTAAAACAGAACTTAAATTTCCCAAACTAAAGCAGGACTTATTTAATCCTAAGTCCTGCAATGCTCGTCAGCGAGCATTTCCTCAATTTTCTTAAACACTGAACTTAAAAATCGGCATGAGCAACTGTCAAAACTTGTGTCAATCTCGTCGGGCTGTTCTAGTAGAGGGTTTAGCCTCTCCTCAGAGACTGCGAAGCAGGGGAAACGGTAAAAACCCTGCACCACTTTTTTTGTTTTAACAACTACTCTCAACCGGAATTAACTTTTATGGTTGGAAGTACAGCATTGTTAGCCAGTCGCCTCCCGGACACCGTTCCCCTAAAGTTGGCGATTCACAGGTAAAACAGCAAAACACCTGTTCTGGTTAAAGTTTGTTTTTTATTTATGCTGTATCTTTACTATTGTGTACGATTTGTGGAAAGTGTCAGCAGTGCTACAGAATTCTTTACATTTGTGATTTATTTGGATACCATCGCGCCACTCTGTCGCAGTTGCTGTTGAATTTTGTTAAATTCTTTCTGTTCTGCGCTTAGCAAAGTATTGTCGATCGACGATTGCATATCCCACTGCCATTCTGACAGCAAAATTAGACTGCCTGCCAGAACAATTCCCGTTGTCAAATACTGCCAAGGTGCGACAAAGGGCAATAATCCGATGCTAAATAGATGAGTTAGTCCGCTGAGGATAAAAGTGCGCGATCGCAAACCGAGTCCCGTCAACAAATAGCCGATCGCGCTCAACCCCAACCACAAATCGCAAAGGTGCAGCAACAAACCTGCCCAACCGGCAAAAATACTGCAATCGGTCAAAACCAAACCAGTTATCATCAAAATCGCCCAAGAGTAAAGAATCCAGCTAACTCGCTCGACTCTTACCCAAAACAAAGTCAAAACAGCCATTACCGCAGTGCCAACTAAAGTCAAAGTTGACCACAAAATCGCCTGAAAGCTCCAACTGATGGGGAAAAACTGAGCGGTGAAAAAAATCCCCCCTGTCACCAAACCCCAAAGCAGAAAAGTTTGGTCGATGCGGGTATAAAATCCTGAGAAAAGAGTAATATTTCCAATTTGCCAGCGGAGTTGCAACAGGCCTTCGATGTCTTGTACGTCGAGATGTTCCTGTTTGCAGCGGATTAGGGGTTCGGAGGCGTTGAAAAAGGTCATCCAGTGTTGGGGAAAGTATGAAGTTTTGTGTATTGTAACAAGTCTTAAGGAATATTTTTCAGATTTTTTCTTGTTCCCTGGCTCTGCCTGGGGACGCAGATTTGGAGGCTCTGCTTGCTGTTTTCCTGAGCAACCGAAGAGGCAGAAGGCTGCGTTAAGCTTTGGACTAACGCAGCCTTGAGATTTGAGCTCAAGCAAGTCTCCAATTCTTATCTGTTGGAGAATAAATGATGGCAACATTCACAAGAATTGAGCCATCTTTTTTGCCTGTCGAGTCAATTTGCCATGTACCTGTATCACCCTTCCGTAGATACGGTTTATTTTTCCTGAGTTGGTAGTAGATTGAGTTTGGTGAGCGGTCTACTATTTGGGCGGCACGTTTAACAGTGCAACCAAGTTCCACCGTAACTGCGATCGGCTGGGTGAACAGATTGAGCTGTTCGCTGTTATAATTAGTCATGAGAAATCCTTGGTCTATATAGACCATACACAACATGAGAGTGCTACTGGTTGCAGCCAGTGGCTCCCAAAAACTGATAAGCGATCGAAAGCGTCTCTAGTAACAGCTAGGGGCGCTTGTTTGCTTGTTAAGGGCAGTCTAACACTGCTTTAAAAAATATACAATAGAAATAACGTATTTTTTTTAAACTTATGGTAAATTAAACGTATAACTTCTCAAAGCCTTGTCTAACAAGGATTTTCTCCTTCCCGGCTCTGCCTGGGGAAGCTGATCAGGAGGCTCTGCTTCCTGTTTTCCTCCGCAACCGACGAGGCAGAGCCTCTAGATATCGCTTCCCCGGCTGTGCCTGGGAACCAGTTAAACCCAATAGATATTATGAAAAATACATTTATCTCTCGATTTACTCCTAGCTTGATGGCCCCAGAAACCCTGGAAGCTATCTTAGTACAGCGTCACGCACTGGCAGAACATTTAGTCGAGCTAATTCGGGTGAGCGCGCTAACAGATAACAAGCATTTTCAACTACTAATAGGGCCGCGCGGCATTGGCAAAACGCACTTGGTTTCCCTGATTTATCATCGCGTTGCTAAGATGGAAGATTGGCGGGATAAATTGCTAATTGCGTGGCTGCAGGAAGAAGAATGGGGGATTGCATCTTTTTTGGATTTATTGCGGGGAATATTCCGGGCAATTGCTAAAGAATATGAGGCAGAATATAAAGCTGAGTTACATGATGATGTTGAAAAGCTTTATGATTTGTCGCCGGAGCAAGCTGAATTTAAGGCGGCAGAATTGCTGAGAGACTTTGTTGGCAAGCGGGTGCTGTTGTTGATTGTCGAAAATTTAGAGGACGTGTTTAGCGGCTTGGGGGATTTTGGGCAGAAGCAGTTGAGGGCGTACATTCAAAATTATTCTTTTTTGACTATTTTGGCAACATCACAAAGCTTGTTTGAGGGAGTCAAACTCTCTAATAATCCTTTTTATGATTTTTTTGATTTACATGAATTAGATGAGTTTAATGTCGATGATGCTGTAGCTTTATTAAATCATATTGCCAAGTTAGAAGGGAATAGTGATTTAGCATCTTTTATTCAAAGTCCAACAGGGCGCGATCGCATTAAAGTTGTGCATTACCTTTCTGGTGGAAGTCCTCGCGTCTACATTGTTTTTTCAGCTTTTCTGATGACTCCTGAATCGCTCGATAAATTGGTAGAACCGTTCATGGAAATGCTGGATAGCCTCACGCCCTACTATCAGGATCGGATGAAATATCTATCAAATCAGCAGCGAAAGATTGTTGACTTTTTGTGCGATCGAGGTGGTGCTGCACCAGTAAAACAAATTGCTAAACGCTGTTTCATTGAGCAGCGAACTGTATCTAGCCAACTTAAAGATTTGCGAAATAAGGGTTATGTCAAAACTGAGGAAATTGGACGGGAGTCTTGGTATGAATTGCGGGAACCATTGATGCGTTTTTGTCTGGAGGTAAAGAAGCAGCGAAATGAACCGATTCGATTAATTGTGGATTTTATTCGGGTTTGGTATACGCGGAAAGAATTGCAGCAGCGATTGGGATTGAGGATGGCGGATGTTGATTTGGCGGAGAAAGAAAGTCATTTTATGTATCGGCAAGGTTTGAAACCGATTTCACCTGATGCTGTGATGGAACGAGAATATTATACGCGGGCGCTTGAGGCTATTGAGAGAAATGAGGAAGACCCGCGTCTGAAGGCTTATTTTGATGAAATTGAATATTGTCGCGAACAAAAAGATGATGTTTCTGCTTTAGAATATGCGGAAAAGTTGGTAGAAAGTCGCGGTGAGGCAAAGGATTGGGTAGAAAAGGGACGCTGCTTAAATAGGCTTAAACACCACGAGGAAGCTTTGGAATGTTTAGATAAGGCTATTGAAAAGGACTCCTATGATGGCAGGGCTTGGCGTATCCGAGGTGATGTACTGGACGACTTAGAACGTTATGATGAAGCTGTAGAATCTTTAGATAAAGCTATTAAAATTGATCCGAATAATGCTTCATCGTGGCGTATCCGAGGTTATGTACTCAAAAACCTCGAACGCTATGAAGAAGCCTTAGTATCTTACGATCGGGCGATCGAAATTGACGACAATAATAAGTTAGCTTGGCATTGGCGAGGCGATGTACTCAACAACAACCTCGAACGCTATGAAGAAGCCTTAGTATCCTACGACAAAGCGATCGAGCTTGACCTAAATTATCAGCCGACTTGGGTTAACCGAGCCATTGTACTCGACAACCTCGAACGTTATGAAGAAGCCTTAGTATCCTATGACAAAGCGATCGAGCTTGACCCTAATTATCAGTTGGCTTGGGTTAACAGAGCCATTGTACTCCACAACCTCGAACGTTATGAAGAAGCCTTAGTATCCTATGACAAAGCGATCGAACTAGACCCTAATTATCAGTTGGCTTGGACTAACCGAGGTATTGTACTCAACAACCTCAAACGCTACGATGAAGCCTTAGCATCTTTCGATCAGGCGATCAAACTTGACCCTAATGATAAGTGGGCTTGGGCTAATCGAGGTTATGTACTCTACAAACTCAAACGCTATGAAGAAGCTTTAGAATCCTTTGATGGGACGATCGAACTTGACCCTAATGATAATTTGGCTTGGGCTAATCGAGGTTATGTACTCTACAAACTCAAACGCTATGAACAAGGTTTAGCATCCTTAGATCGGGCGATCGAGCTTGATGTCAATGATCCGTATTCTTGGTCTCACCGAGGCTGCTTGCTAGAGAAACTCGGCCGCTATGAACAAGGTTTAGCATCATTAGATCGGGCGATTGAGCTTGATGTCAATGATCCGCAGCTTTGGTCTGACCGAGGCTGCTTGCTAGGCAAACTCGGCCGCTATGAAGAAGCTTTAATATCTTGTAATAAAGCGCTCGAACTTGACAGCAATTATGAGTGGGCTGGGTTTACCCGAGGCTGGGTGCTAGGCAAACTCGGCCGCTATGAAGAAGTTTTAGCATCTTGCGATAAAGCGATCAAACTTGGTAAGGAAGGTGTACCTGTCTTCTTCAATCGCGCCATTGCCATTCTAGGATTAAATCGTTGGGATGAAGGTATCGCCACCTTAGACGACGCATTCCAACACCTTACTTTAGACGACGCATTCCAACACCTTGAATTAAACTACGAAGCTATTCCCGAAGATGGCGATTTAATGATCGGCACCCTATTCTCCAGCAACTATGCAGCCCTAAGTCAGACTCGCATCGCTAGCCTGATTACACTTTATGAAAAACACGAATATCTCTCAGTTTTAGGACAGGGAATTGTGGGAAATATCCCCGCGCTAATGTCAGAAATGGTCAGCGACAAAGCCGCACGCACTTGGTTAGAATTGTGGCAAGAACCAACCAGCAACTACGAACAATTCAAAATTCCCATCCGCCTGCTGAATGCGGCTGTCCGCTATAAGGAAACCAAGGGCGACAGACGAGTTTTGCTAGAACTTCCCATAGAAGAACGCAATTTATTAGAACCATTGGTGTCAACAAAACCAGAATAAGTAAAACAGGACTTACGCACTCCGACAAAGAAACCGGGTTTTTTACCTAATCTGCCGATTGCAACGAAGTCTTTTCGTGAAAAACCCGGTTTCTGGGCCCCCTGCGTAAGTCCTATAAAATAGGTATAAAATAGAAATTGATGCTACTAGCAATGGAGTCATCCCCATGACAACAACAATTACCACTCAAACTTTGCCAGAAATCATCTACCCAGACAGCGACGGAAAACCAATGTCTGACAATACCAAACAGTTCCAATTAATAGTAAAAATTCAAGGTGGAATAGATGCCTTATTCAAAGACAACGAAAATGTCTTTGTAGCAGGTGATTTGCTGTGGTATCCCGTGGAAGGAGATAACAAAACTCGCCAAGCACCTGATACGATGGTAGTGTTTGGCAGACCGAAAGGTTACAGAGGTTCCTACCAACAGTGGCTTGAAGATAATATCGCCCCGCAAGTTGTCTTTGAAATCCTCTCGCCGGGAAATCGAATCGGAGCACTGTTTAAGCTGTTTAATTTCTACCAGGATTATGGAGTCGAAGAATATTATGTCTACAGTCCAGAGGATAATGAATTAATTGGTTGGCTGCGTTCTGATGGAAAACTCAACTATATTGAATTAATGGATGGTTGGGTGAGTCCGCGTTTGCAGATACGTTTTCAAACTGCATCGGGAGACTTGGAAATTTATCGGCCTGATGGACAGAAGTTTTTGTCTTATGTGGAGTTGTCAAGACAACAGGAATCAGCACAGCGACAAATGGAACTAACACAGCAACAAATGGAACAAGAACGGCAAGATAAAGAGTTAGCACAGCAAAAAGCCGATCGCCTATCCGAGAAATTGCGAGAAATGGGCATCAATCCCGACGAAATTTGAACAAAAAAGACCGGGCGGTTAAAACCGGGTTATTTTCTTCCGTCCACAGAGGCGGACATCGTTTGTATAGGCGCGATTTCAATCGCCGTCTTATCTTTGTTTGTATAGATGCGATTTCAATCGCCGTGATTTCTATTTTTTATTTTCAATCCTCAAACAACCTATAATAACTTGACCTATTAGCAAGCCGCCATGCAAAATCCCCGCCAAATAGCCTTTCTCGCACTCCGCGAAGTCCACCGTCGCGGTGCATTCGCAGATGCCGCACTCGATCGCGCTTTCAGCAATTCTCAACTCAACGACCTCGATCGGCGTTTAGTGACAGAATTAGTTTACGGTAGCGTCAGGAGAATGCGATCGATCGACTTCATCATCGACAAACTAGCAACAAAGAAATCCTCCCAACAACCGCCAGAACTCCGCACCATCCTACATTTAGGCTTATATCAACTCGAATATCTCAACCAAATTCCCCCCTCCGCCGCCGTCAACACCACCGTTCAACTAGCCAAAGAAAACGGATTTTCAGGACTCAGCAGTTTTGTCAACGGTTTGTTGCGCCAATACATCCGTTTAACAGATAACAACTTAAACCCATTAACAGTTACGAATTATAAATCAACTGTCGAACGCTTAGGAATTCTGCACAGCTTCCCCGAATGGCTGGTAAAATTGTGGATCGAACAAATAGGCGAAACCGAAACCGAACAACTCTGTGAATGGTTCAACCAATCCCCCACAATTGACCTGAGAATCAATCCCTTAAAAAGCTCGATCGCCCAAATCGAAACTGCCTTCAAAACCCACAACATCTCAACTAGCAGAATCCCACACTTACCACAAGCATTAAGACTAAATGGCAGCATCGGCGCAATTCAAAACCTCCCCGGATACAGCGAAGGTTGGTGGACAATCCAAGACAGCAGCGCTCAATTAGTCACCCATTTACTAGCGCCCCAGCCAGGGGAAACTATCATCGATGCCTGCGCCGCGCCGGGGGGAAAAACCACCCACAGCGCCGAATTAATGCAGGATGAAGGGACAATTTATGCCTGCGACAAAACCGCCAGCAGACTCAAAAAACTTAAAGAAAATGCAGACAGACTCCAGATGAAATCCATTAAAATTCATACCGGAGACAGCCGCCATTTCCCAGAGTTTGTTAATCTCGCAGACAGAGTTTTACTAGACGCACCTTGTTCTGGCCTCGGAACCCTCCACCGCCGCGCCGACGCCCGCTGGCATCACACGCCCGAAAACATTCAACAACAATCTCAACTGCAATCGGAATTGCTAGCAAATGCAGCGACATTTGTCAAGTCCGGCGGCGTATTAGTTTATGCAACTTGCACAATTCATCCCTTGGAAAATGAAACAGTTATTCGATCGTTCTTAGGCAACAATCCCAACTGGCAAATAGAACCGCCAACAATTGATTTACCCGTACAGCCCTCACCCGAAGGATGGGTGAAAGTGTGGCCGCACAGACATCACATGGACGGCTTTTTTATGGTGAGGCTAAAGCAATTAAAAAACGAGTAATACCAATTTTTTATGAGGCCCCGTAGAATCCGATCCCCCCTAGCCAAGGGCGGGCACGGGGGCACCGCCCCTACTAAGGGGGGGACAAGATTCCGATCTTTCGTCCCCCTTCTTAAGGGGGATGCGAGGGGGATCGAGATATGTGCAACTTCACATTAAATTGGTATAAAGTCCTTACTCCAAACCGATAGTTTAATAAGCCGGTTCTTGATAAGCTGGCTCTTCATAAGCAGGCTCTTGATAAGCCGGCTCTTGATAAGCTGGTTCTTGATAAGCAGGCTCTTGCGGTGGGTAATACTTCGGTTCAGGATTAGGATTGTAAGGCACGATCGCACCATCCTCATTCACAATCATCCCGCGAATAATCCTCTTAGGCTCCACCGGTTTGGGCTTAATACTGCGTTTGCGGCCCTCTAACTCCGGCAACTTCGGAAACTTCTCAACCGGCATTCCCTTAACAGCTTGACTCATAAAATCGCGCCAATTATACGCCGCCGTACCGCTAGTTCCCCAGGTGGGATAATTGTCATCATTCCCTAGCCAAACCCCAGTCACAACTTGTGGAATGTAACCAATAAACCACAAATCCCTGACATTTTCCGAAGTACCGGTTTTGCCGGCTACAGCGCGATCGTTTAAAGCCGCAGGCCCCCCCGTACCGTCTTGCACCACACCCTCCAACATCCAAGTAGTAATCGCAGCACTATCCTTATCCAAAACCCGCTTCGGTTTAAAATTCGCCTGATAAATCACATCTCCCCGCTGATTAATCACCCGCTTAATTCCGTGGGCTTCAATAAAATTCCCTTGCGATGCTAAAGTACCGTAAGCATTGGTTAACTCCAGCAAATTCACCTCCGAAGAACCCAAAGCCAAGGAATAAATCGGACTCAATTTCGACTTAATTCCCATATCGTTGGCTAATTTTATCGCCGGTTCAAACCCCACATCCATCAACACCTTCACAGCTACGACATTCACCGAACTCGTCAAAGCATCCGAGATCGATCGCCAACCGCTAAATTTTTTGCCATAATTATTCGGTTGATAGCCGTCGATAATAATTGGTTCGTCTTCGTAACTGTCATAGGGAGAAAAACCAGCCGCCATCGCTGCTGCGTAAACCAAGCCTTTAAACGTCGATCCGGGCTGCCGCAAAGCCTGCGTAGCACGGTTAAACTGACTTTCTTTATAATTTCCGCCGCCCACCAGGGCCTTAACTTCCCCAGTCTTAGTGTCCATAGAAACTAAAGCCGCCTGTTCAAAACCCTGACGGCGGCCATCAACTTCGATCGCATCTTTAACCACCTTTTCCGCTATTTTCTGCCACTTCAAATCCACCGTCGTCTCGACAGTCAAACCGCCAGCTTCCAAAGCATCCTGAGAAACATAGCGCGGCAATTCCTTCCGAATGTAACTAGCAAAATAAGGCGCGACTACTTTAAATCGCTTCGGCGGACTTGGTTTAACGGCGATCTGTTCCGCCATCGCCTCCTTCGCCTGAACCTCTGTAATTACCTTTGCTTCCTGCATTTGTTGCAGCACCAGATTGCGGCGTTTCTTAGCAATATCGGGATTAACCAAAGGCGAATATTCGCTCGGTGCCGGCGGCAAGCCCGCCAAAGTTGCCATCTCGGCCAAAGTTAATTTATCGACTGTTTTGCTAAAGAAAACCCAAGCTGCATCTGCCACTCCGTAGGCATCCGAACCCAAATAAACCAGATTTAAATATCTTTCTAAAACTTGGTCTTTACTCAACTCCCGCTCTATTTTTTGAGCTAAAAGAGCTTCCCGAACCTTCCGCCTAATACTTCTTTCCTGATTGAGAAAAACAACGCGAGCCAATTGTTGGGTAATTGTACTGCCGCCCTGCACTAAATCTCTTGCTATCAAATTAGAAACAATCGATCGCACAATACCTTGATAATCCACCCCGCGATGTTGGTAAAAACGGCGGTCTTCTATGGCAATAAAAGCTTTAACCAACATTTCGGGAATTTCTTGAAGTTTCAGTTTATCTCTAGTTGCAGGCCCCGACTGCAACAAAATCGTATTATCTGCCGCCTTAATTGTCAGTGTCCCGTCGCGGTTAAAGGCCGACAAATCGTTAACATCCGGCAAACCTTTGTCTAAGGTGTACAAAATCCATAAACCGTAGATTAAAGCGCCCCCGCCTATACTGGCCACACCTAAACTTATCCAAAATCTAGGGCGACGGGAGATCCGTTTTTTAGGATTTTCCTGCGGTGCGCTATTTTCCTGCGGTGCGCTAATTTCCTGTAGTTCCGTATGTCTCTGCAGTTCGGTGTTCTGCGGTGCGCTATTTTCCCGCAATTGGCTACTATCCGATTTTTTGGGTGATTTAGTTCCCAGCAAACTTAATCCCGGCCGCAACAATTCTTTTCCCTTGGTTTGCAAGCTGGTAACTTGAGGTTCAATTTCCAACCAAGCGATTAAGCGCCTCAACCCTTCCCACCTGCGGTTGACTATTGGATATCGAGCGTATTCTGGTTCTAAATATTCTGATTCTAAATATTCTGATTCTAATTCAGACTCTTCTAGAGGTGCAGCATCTTCTGATACCACATACTCCGATCTTTGGGCCGTTGTCCCTGTATAAAATTCCGCCTCCGATTCCGGCGAGTTGAGCTTATTGCCCTTCGCAGGCTTCGGCGGTTCTCGATCGGAATTACCGCTTATTGCGTTAGTGACTTTGCTCAATGTATCTTTGATATTTGAGAAAAATTCTGCCACGTTCAGACCTTCACACCTCATCAAGTCCGATTAAAAACTAAGAATTGAAAAAAGCTAGCTTTTTTAATTCTTAATTTTTAATTCGACATTTTTTCTTGAATAACCCGCTGCCTTGAATTAGATTTTTTGAATTAAAAACTTTTTAATTCAAAACTCAAATTCAAAACTTTTCTTAACAATGCAGAGCTTGGTATTTTTTTGAGAAGTGAATTAGATTTTTTGAATTCAAAATTTTTTAACTCAAACCTCAAAACTCTGCTTAACTCGCATGACCCAGTGCCAAGGCTGCTACCAGCATACCCAAAACCAGGAAAGGCTGAGCACTTGCCTGATATTTAACATCATTTTCCAGGGGATTACGCAAAAAGTACATATCCTGAAAAGTAATTTGGGGAATTATCAGCAGCAGCAGAATGACAGCGTAAAGGTTTTGGTGGATGCTGATCAGGTAGCCTGCAATCCCAGCTTGAAAGATGTCTATCATCAACACGCAAATCCAAGCTGCGGTGCTGATGCCAAACATCACTGGCAAAGATTTTAACCCTAATTGCCGATCGCCCTCAACACTTTTGAAATCGTTGACGATCGCAATCCCCAGCCCTGCCAAACTGTAAAACAGGGTCAAGATCATAATCGTGGGATCTAGTGTACCAAACAAAGCTTGACCCGCCCACCAAGGCAGGGCAATGTAGCTAGCACCCAGGGCATAATTTCCCAACCAGCCATTCTGCTTGAGTTTCAGCGGGGGCGCAGAGTAGATATAAGCTAGAAACGCGCCACCGAGAGTCAAAACAGTCATTATCGGGAATTCATGACCCGCCCACAAGTCTAGAGCATAAGCCACCCCAATGCCAGCGGCTAATAATACCAATATTTGCGTTACTACTTGGGGAATCGAGATGATACCGGAGGGAATCGGACGGTAGGGTTCGTTAATGGCGTCGATGTCGCGATCGTAAAAATCGTTCAAAGTTTGAGTGTACCCGGTCAACAACGGCCCTGACATCAACATACAAGCGGCTGCGATCAAGAAATTCTCTAGGTTCCACACATAGTTTCCAGAAGACGCCGCCCCGCACACCACGCCCCAAATTAAGGGAATCCAGGTAATCGGTTTCATCAATTGCAAGCGAATCTTCCAGATGGAAGTTTCCCCGCTAGCTGCCCCTTTCATGCCCAACAGTTGCCTAGTTTTGGCACTGCGGTTTTCGGTAGCAACACTTTCCGGTGCAGCTTCTGGGGAGATTTGGGATGGAGGAGAGTCAGACATAATTTGATGTTAGCGGTACTGCTACTATTGTGTCGTTTTGCATTTCATTGACACTCTCCGGGCTAAAGCCACAGAGATTCTTTGATCTACGAGTCAATTTGCTGAGACAGGATTTCTCCAGCCAAAGTAGAGATTGATTCTCCCAAAGCGTTACTTGCATCAAGTGCAAAGGTTCCGGTATGCCCTACCGTACCCAATCCTCGACTTAGGATGTTTTTGGCTGCATTGAAATCTCTATCCAAGGTACACCCGCACTTGCAGACGTGCGTTCTTGTGGACAGCGTTTTCTTAACAACTTCTCCGCAGTTAGAGCATTCTTGGCTGGTATATTGCGGATTTACCGCAACCGTTACCCGCTCAAATACTTTTCCAAAATATTCAAGCCAGATGCGGAACTGATACCAAGATGCGTCGTTAATAGACTTAGCTAAGCAATGATTTTGCACCATATTCTTGATTCTCAAATCTTCGTAGGCTATCAAGTCGCTTGACGCTCACTACGCACCGTGCAAGTTTTATTGCATGATCTTTGCGTTGTCTACTTATTTTGAGATGCTGCTTACCTAAAATCTGTCTAGCTTTGCCTCTATTTTTGGAACCTTTAGTTTTTCTGGATACGCGACGCTGACAACGCTTGAGAACTTTCTCACCTTTTCTCAGGAATCTAGGATTTTCCACCGTAACTCCGTTTGAATCGGTGTAATATTCTTTCAACCCAACGTCTAGTCCGATGGTATTGCCAGAGGGCTCCGTGTTTTCCTTTCTATCGACATCGATACAGAATTGGACGTATACACCGTCTGCACGTTTTACTAATCGAACCCGTTTAATTTGGTTGATTTGGTAGAAGTGCAGATCGCGTGTACCTTTTAGCTTGAGCTTGCCAATTCCTTTTTTGTCGCTAAATTTAATCGATTTCCTGTCGTCTGCAAGTTTCCAGCCAGTCGATTTATACTCGACAGAACGACAGTCTTTCTGGAATTTTGGATACCCTTTTTTGCCGGGAGTTCCTTTTTTACAGTTGTCGGAGAATCGGGAGATAGCAGACCAAGCACGTTCGGCGCTAGCTTGCCTAGCCTGCGAATTGAGTTCATCAGCAAACGGAAACGATGCTGCCAATACCGCACAGTATTTGTTCAAATCGTACTTGTTCACTTTTTTGTTGTCGATCCAATAGCGTAAACAACTATTGCGAACAAACTGGGCAGTGCGAATTGCTTCGTCTACTGCCGTGAACTGGCTTGATTTTCCGTAAGCTTTTAACTCGAAGACTAGCATTGTTTTACCTCCCACCTTATGCTACATCATCTGGCACAAAGTAAGAGGTGGTACAACAAAAGTTTACATAAAAGTCGTCCTAGAAGGACGGGGTTTTAAACCCAGTTTTTTGATATAGCAATCCGATCTGAGTCTCACAACACCACGCCTTCTTGTCTTCCTAGACTTCTTATATAGCAAGACTTTCAGATTTTACATATCTAGAAAATCACTTAGGATTGCTATAAATACTTTTTTTTATAATTTCGCGCTTGCCCGCCTGCAGGGGGAGATTTTTGCCAGCCGGTGCATTTAATGTCAATTACCAGGAGGCGATCGAGTTTTTTGCCATACTACCCTTGAATCATCTCATCTGCCAGAAAATCAATCGATTTTAGATTTTAGATTTTAGATTTTAGAGATGGTACCACTTCTTTGATCCGGTTGAAATTGCCACTTGAGCAAGTGCAGGAGAATTACCACCTGATTACTCTCTAAACTCCGGCATTCACTTCGCCCCATGTCTTCTATTTCTGCAATCAGATTTTCCCAGTCGATGTTTGAATAGTCGCGAACCCGCAACTTTTCCACAGTGGTTTCAATCCCTCAATCGATTTTAGATTTTAGATTTTAGATTTTAGATTTTAGAGATGGTACCACTTCTTTGATCCGGTTGAAATTGCCACTTAAGCAAGTCCAGGAGAATTACCACCCGATTACTTTTTCCACTCCGGCGTTCACTTCGACAATTTTTGTCGTTAAACTTCTAATTTTGTTGTGATAAGCTGTTCGTGCTAACAACTGTAAATTAACAAATATGGCGGTATGAATCAAAAGGCAGTCCCGTCCGCCGCTTTACTTCTACAACTGATTTGTAAGCGCCTTTTCTCTGCCTTTCTCTAACTATTTTTTCCGCAACATATCGATCTAAACCGCTGGCGATTAACTCTTCCGGCGAAAGAATATTTAACCGTTTCCAAGTAAACTGCAATTCTTTTTGATAATTGTAGCTGAAGCAAATCATCGGGGCGATGCGTCGGACGTGACTTTCGGGAACTCCGGCTATTTCTGATAACTCTTCGGCGTGGGTAAAAATGTAGCCTTCGTTTTGCAAAGATTCAATATCGTTGGCGTAGACGATCGGCAAACCCAAGATTCTGACCATATCGTCTTTGGTACACTCATTAATATCTATTTTGCCGCGCACGTTTGCCAGTTCTTCGGCATTCGTCGGACTTGCAGGAACCAATAAACCTCTGGGTGCAGTTTTGATCAGATAGCGCTTTTTCAAACTAAAAGCAGTGACAATTTGAGCAATCCAAACGATCGTACCCAAATTAGTTGAAGAAGATACCGCTAGTGCTGCTAAAGTAATGGCAACACCCCATCCCATCCAACTGCGAATATTTGACTTTTGGCCTGCATAGGCGATCGCCAATCCGCCGAAGTAGGGAATAAAAGAATACCACACCCAGTTTGGAGTTTGACGCAGCCAGTATAAATCTTGAGACACTTTAATTTTATCCTTAAATAGTTGTGCTCTCACACTTACTTATTTCACTCCCACTTTTTTAATAGTGGGCTTCCTTCTTCCTTCTTCCGACTTCCATCGGACTGACATCCGTTACATCCGTTACATAATCCGTTGCCGAACTTCCTTCTTCCTGCCTTCTGCCTTCTGCCTTCTGCCTTCTGCCTTCTGCCTTCTTAATTACAATTCTCGGAGCAGTTTTTGGCGTTTTTCTTCATATTCTTCGGCCGTAATTGCGCCCATATCGTAAAGTTTTTTTAATTCGCCGATCGCCCCGGTTACATCTTTTGCCGCTCTGAGGGCATACCCCGACGGCAACGTACCGCCATTGTACTGAACCTGAAAAGCTTGTTCCGACATCAGCAGCAGGCCGATAAAATCGAAAAATGCGATAACTGACGGAATTAATGTCCAAGAAAATAGCAAGTATAATACCCCTGCTAAGTTATTGCCCAAATAAAATTTGTGAACTCCGAAACCTCCTACAAAGAAAGCTAACACAACTGCTACGCTTTTATCTTTTACCATTTTTACTTTCCCCAGTTTTTTATTTTAACTTCCGCGATCGACCTTTAAATCTCTACCTTTAACGATCGAGTTCAGTAATCTTACTAATTTTTACTCATTTATTTGGGTTTTTGCGAAACTTAGACATCGCCAAATACAGCAGAACTATACCGACTTGAGCCTGCATAATCACCAAGTAGCCTCTCAAGAAATAATTGAGTTCGCTGCCTGAATTGAAAGAAAATATTAACAGACCCAAGGCTGCGTAGGGTGCGAAACGCATCCAACTCGGCGTTCCCTCTAACTTGTGGCTGTTCAAATTGCTCATGGGGTTTAAGCCTCATCCTAAATTAAAATTTACCTATAAATTAGCCGGATTGTCAACTTCCGCTTGGTTCGATCGCCCCGGTGAGTCTCTCAATCCTCAGCCAATAAGATATTACTTCCATGTTAAACCCTGTTTTTCCGCTAAAATAAGCGACCGGGGCGGGTCTATCTGGATCTGTGGCTGAGATTACAGATTAGGGTGAACCCGTCCCTAATGAAATTCCGGTTATTTTAGCGGGCTAGATATCAGGGGCGCACCGAACATCCTACTGCTGTTTTTGGCAAGAGTCGATCGCCCCCACGAAAACTGTCAAAAAAACTCGATTAATTCACAATTATTAACAACCGTCCGAATTAACTCGCGCCGCCGCCCAAAAGAAACAGACTCAAAAGAGTACCGCTATTCCAGAGACTGTGCAGAAGCATAGGAGCAAGTAGATTGCGCGATCGCGTGTACACAAAGCCCAAAACCGCACCCAAAGTCGCCAAAGGCAGAATCTCAGAGACACTCAAGTGAGCCACAGCAAACAAGAAAGCAGAAGCTGCGATCGCCCCCCAAACAGGCAAATAGCGAGTCAGAGAAGGCAGTAGAAAGCCCCGAAACACAATTTCCTCAAAAACCGGAGCCGCGATCGCAGCAGTGCCGAAAAACACCGCCAAAGCCACGTTGTCCCTACCTTCGAGAACGATCGGCAAAATCGGATTACTGCCACCTTGTCCCTGCCACAATTGCTGATTAATTAGCGACACCAAAACTACCAAAGGCAAAGCAACAAAATAGCCGCCAAAACCCCACAAAAACCAACTTCCCCGCCAATTAATCCGAAACCAACCTTCCGGCAAAGGCAAAAAAGACTTGACCGAAAAATACAGTACCGAAAGCCCCCCAGCCGACAGCAACAAATAAGTAGCAAAGATATAAAAAGCCTTCTCGCGCGGGTCAAAAGTAGCTGGGTTGAGTTTTAAAACAGCCAGAGAAACTGGCAGCAACAAATAGGGAATCAAGATTTGCCCGACAAAGAAAAAGCCGACTACAAGCACCTGCCAAACAATCTCGCCGTCCCAAGGCACATCCCAAGTCAAGCTCGCATTTCGCGCCAACACCGGGCCGGAACCTGCTGTATCTAACTGCTTTCGCTGCAACAACCACTGCACTGTCAAACCAACCAGCAAAACCGTGCCAATACAAAGTGCGATCGCCGGAACGCCCACTATAATTGCCAACTTTTCTACAGCTTGCTGGGCCGTTACTTGCTCTGCTGCTTGCAGCGCCGCCAGCTCTTTAGAACGTTCTTGCAGCTTGTAAAGTTGAGCTAGAGCGCGATAGCGAAACCAGCCATCCAAAGACTTTTGAATGCTCGGCTCAGCATCCGGCAGCAGTTGAGCCTGATTGCTCCAAATTCCCGTTAAAACTTGAGCAGTTTCCACCGAAGAATCATCATCACTTTTAGTTTTGTAGCGCTCAACTAAATTTTTCCAAGTTTGCAGAGCTGCCTCAGTTTTGCCACTGCTTGCCTGCAAAATTCCCAATCGCAAGTCAAGTTCATTTAGCAGCACTGACTGTTGCTTTATCGACTCGGACGCCGCCTTATTTTGAGCCAAATTCAGAGTATTGTCCTCCGACTTAGAGGCAATGGCAGACTGAATTTCTTTAACTTGTGCTTGAGATGTTTCGAGAGTTTTGCGAGTCGAGTCTCGCGCTTCTTGATATTGCGTCAAAGCCGTATTTAAAGGATCTGCACCGACAATATTGGTGCGCGCCGAACTTAAATTATCACTCTGATTATTTTCTCCTTGCCACTCCGAGGCGTGCAGCAGCAAATTTGTCTGGTAGAGTTCCAGCCGGCTTTGAATTTGCGGCTGATTCCAACTAGCAAGTAAAGATAAACCGACCAGGGCGATCGCGATCGCCGTTAAAATACCTAAAATAACCCGCTTCAGTGTCATTCCTGCTTTTCCGTCCCGCGCGAATCCGTGGCTAAATCTTTTCCGTCTTTAATCATAGGTCGTTGCAGACGAGAGTATCCCGACAACTGGTAAAATTTCACTGGCTCATCTTTTTGACTCGCCTCAACAAGACTTACGCCACAAATCCTCGCTCCGCCATGTATGCGTAAGGTTCACACCTTAGCCCAACGGTGCTTATGGCGCACCCTACAGGAGTAGTGCGGCATAACTCAGATGTTGCACCATTGTCAAGAACGGGCAAGATGCCCGTTCCACAAAGAATTGAGTTTTCTTGTGGAACAGGCATCTTGCCTGTTCCTAAACAAGTAATTGAGAATGGTGCAAGATGTGAGTAACCACCCGCGATGTATGAGGTAATATCCGCACCGCGCACCCGAAGCGCGTAACAGGCTAAATCTAAAATCTAAAATCTAAAATCTAAAATCGAATGACTCGCATTATCTTAGTCCGTCACGGCAAAAGCACATACAATCAAGAACGCCGCATCCAAGGCCGCCTCGATAAATCAATTTTGACAGAAGCAGGCCGCAGCGCCGCCCTGCAAGTAGGCGACACACTCAGCAGTATCGCCTTTGATGCCGCCTATACCAGTCCCCTGCAACGAGCCAAAGAAACAGCGGAAATCATCCTGTCGCGCTTGACAAATCCGCCACAACTCCAGCCAACTGATAATTTGATGGAAATCGATTTGCCTCTGTGGGAAGGAATGCTGCGCCAAGATGCGATCGACAAATTCCCCGAAGCATATCAGCAGTGGCAAAAACAGCCCGACAAATTTTCCATGAAACTGCCATCTGCTGACGGAGAAATCGAACACTTTCCCGTATTGGCAATTTTTGCTAACGCCCGTCATTTTTGGCAAGAACTTTTATCGCGCCACCAAGACGGCACAATTCTAGTAGTAGGTCACAACGGAATCAACCGCGCTCTCATCGCCACCGCGTCGGAAATTACCCCTGATTACTATCAATCAATTCAACAGTCAAATTGCGGAATTAGCGTCATTAATTTTGGAACTTACCCTGTTACCAACGACGCACTTGGAGAGCCAAAAAAGAAAGTTGCAGTTCAATTAGAGTCAGTGAATTTAACTTCCCATACCGGGGAAATTTTTCCCAAACCGAGGGACGGACACCAAGGCCCCCGCTTGTTGCTGGTGCGTCACGGCGAAACCGACTGGAATAAAGCCGGTAAATTTCAGGGGCAAATAGACGTACCTCTCAACGATAACGGCCGCGAACAATCCAGGCGGGCAGCAGAATTTCTCAAGGATGTAAAATTAGATTTTGCGATTAGTAGTTCGATGCTGCGGCCGAAAGAAACTGCGGAAATTATTCTCCAATATCACGGCGGTTTGCAACTCGAACTCCGGGATGAGTTGAGAGAAATCAGCCACGGACTTTGGGAAGGAAAGTTTGAATCAGAAATAGAAGAATCCTATCCGGGTTTGCTAGAGGAATGGAAAACATCTCCAGAAACAGTCCAAATGCCCGAAGGAGAGAATTTGCAGCAAGTTTGGACGCGGGCGATCGCATCTTGGCGAGAAATTGTACAATCTGTTTCTGGTACTGGAATTGTCGTTGCTCACGATGCCATTAACAAAGCTATTCTCTGCCACCTATTCGGTTTGGAACCAGAACATTTCTGGAAATTCAAACAAGGAAACGGAGCCGTTAGCGTGATTGATTATCCCCACGGCCCGGATGGTTTGCCGGTATTACAAGCGATGAATGTCACAACTCATTTGAGCGGCGGCGTTTTTGACAAAACAGCAGCCGGAGCACTCTAATTAGTAAAGTGCTGAGCGCGAACCCGTAGCGGAAGGAACGCCCACCGCTACGGGTTCGCGCCTGAAAAAAGTTTGAATTTTGATAACAACCGCGCCCGACGCTTAGGAAGTTCTTAATTCCTGAAACTAATGCGCTGGATTGCTTCTTCCTTCTTCCTTCTTCTTTCTATCCTTTACATCCGTTACATCCGTTACATCCGTTACATAATCCGTTGCCGAACTTCCTTCTGTTATATGAGCCGCGAACTGCTACAAAATGTACGAGTGCTAGATCCAGTTTCAGGGAGCGATCGCATCGCTGATATTCTAATTACCGAAGGCCAGATCGAAGCCATTGCAGAAAAAATTGCTGAGTTTCCCGCTGACACCCAAGTGCGGGATTGCCAGGGACTGATTTTGGGGCCGGGATTAACAGATATCTACAGCCACAGCGGAGAACCGGGTTTTGAGGATCGAGAAACCCTGGAATCCTTGATGCAGGCTGCCGCGGCTGGCGGTTTTACGCGAGTGGCGATTTTGCCGGATACCTCGCCACCTGTTGACAATTTGGCCGGTTTAGCTTTGTTGCAGCAATATATCCGCAATTTGTCGCCTGGGCTGCCCCGCTTGTATTTTTGGGGAGCGCTGACAGCGGGCGTTAAAGGTCAGCAGATGGCAGAGTTGGGCGAGCTGGCCTCCTGTGCAGTGGTGGGTTTTGCGGACGGTTTGCCGCTGTCTAATCCGGCTCTGGTGAGGCGTTTGCTGGAGTATATCCAGCCTTTGGGCAAGTCTGTGGCTTTGTGGCCGTGCGATCGAACTTTAGCAGGAAATGGCGCGGCGCGGGAGGGTGCGGTGTCGGTGCGGTTGGGTTTACCGGGAATTCCGGCGAGTGCGGAAACTTCGGCTTTGGCGGCAATCCTGGAGTTGGTGGCCTCTGCGGGAACTCCGGTACACATTATGCGCGTTTCTACGGCGCGCAGCGTGGAATTGATTAGAGATGCGAAGGCGCGGGGTTTGCCGGTGACTGCGAGTGTGACTTGGATGCACTTGCTGTTGAATGTCGGGGCAATTTCAGGAAACTCTCAAGATTCCGGCGGGAAAAATGCTCTGACTGCTTCGTTGGGCTACGATCCGAATTTACACCTAGAACCGCCGTTGGGCAATCTCAGCGACCAATTAGCGCTGATTCAAGCTGTGAAAGATGGGGTAATTGATGCGATCGCGATCGACCACAACCCGCATACTTATGAGGAGAAAACTGTGGCTTTTGCTGATAGTCCGCCGGGGGCGATCGGCTTGGAATTAGCTTTGCCTTTGCTATGGCACGGACTGGTAGAAACTGGCGAATTTTCGGCTTTAGAACTGTGGCGAGTTTTGAGCGCAGGCCCTGCCGTTTGTCTCGGACAAATCCCCCTCACGGTTGCACCGGGAGTCTCTGCTGAGTTGATTTTGTTCGACCCGGCAATGAGTTGGACTGTTGACGGGTCAAGTCTGAAGTCGCGATCGGCAAATACGCCTTGGTTGGGACAGCAATTAGCAGGAAAAGTTGTACAAACCTGGATTAATTGACCCTTGCAATTGAAATTCATCTGTTGTAGAACAGGCATCTTTCTCAAAGTAGAACAGGCATCTTGCCTGTTTCTCAAAGTAGAACAGGCATCTTGCCTGTTTCTGGGAATGCTGGATGAGGTGACTCAGAAAAGAAGATAAATACATGATTGCTGCTTTTGATTCGTGGAAGTCCCCACCGCAAAACATGACATTGGATCTGGGCGAAATTCATGTTTGGCGCGTGTCTCTGGCTCAAACAGAATCTTGCTTGCAGAGTTTACAAGAGACTCTCTCTACCGACGAGCGGACAAAAGCCGAGGGTTTTCACTTTCCCAAAGATCGATCGCAATTTATTGTGAGTCGTGGGGCGCTGAGAGCGATTCTGAGTAGCTATCTTAACATAAATTCTCACATTTTGCGCTTTGACTACAATCCCTACGGCAAACCTTCTCTCATCGTCGCCCAAGGTGGAAATACCCTGCGTTTCAATTTGTCTCACTCAGGGAACATGGCTCTAATTGCGATTACCAAAAATCGAGATATTGGTGTCGATATTGAAGGCATAAATCCAAAGTTTTCTTGTCTGGAGATTGCTGAAAAGTTTTTTTCACCCTTAGAAACTTCTGTGTTACTTTCGCTGCCAGAACATCTCCAACCCACAGCCTTTTTCACCTGCTGGACTCGCAAAGAAGCCTATATCAAAGCAGTTGGTAAAGGACTTTCTATTCCCCTGAATCAGTTTGATGTCAGCCTCGCACCAGGAGAACCTGCAGCGCTGTTAAATGTTGAAGACAACCCCGAAGAAGCATCGAGATGGTCTTTAATTGAATTATTTCCCGGTTCAGATATGGTGGCGGCTGTTGCGGTTGCAGGAGATTGCTGGAAACTTCATTGTTGGGAGTGGACGGGGGAGTTTTGATTTATACTGAGATGTTGCACCATTCTCAATAAGCTTTTTATGAACAGGCTTTTCGGCCTGTTCCACAAGAAAGAAAATTCACTCTTTGTGGAACAGGCCGAAAAGCCTGTTGCTGGCGCAAGATGCCTGTTCCACAAGAAAGAGAATTCACTCTTTGTGGAACAGGCCGAAAAGCCTGTTGCTGACGCAAGATGCCTGTTCCACAAGAAAGAAAATTCACTCTTTGTGGAACAGGCATCTTGCCTGTTCCTGAGAATGGTGCAAGAGGTGAGTTTATACCGATCGCCCACGGTAAAAGAGAACGGCAACAGTCGCTGGAATAGCTCTACTGGTTGCACCTCCAAGCTATTGTATTGCACACCCTCCATAGACAAATAAGGACACAAAAATGTTGTGTCCTTATTTGTCTATTCGACTGCAATTTGCCACTCTACAACTGATTTAATAATTTAACCAAATCGATAGCCAAACCCGCGTACCGTAATGATATATTCCGGTTGGCCCGGATCGATTTCCAACTTTTCGCGCAGCCAGCGGATGTGAACGTCAACTGTTTTGCTGTCTCCGATAAAATCTTGACCCCAAATTTTTTCCAGCAACTGATCGCGAGACCAAACTCGCCGGGGATTACTCATAAATAGTTCTAGTAAGCGAAACTGTTTAGGAGAAAATTTCACTTCCAGACCACGAACCAACACGCGGCACTCTTCAGGATACAGAGTTATGCTCTTATATTGCAGCGTCCTCGGTTCCGGTAACCGACTGAGGCGCTGGCGCCGCATCAGCGCCCGACAGCGAGCGATAAACTCCCGCATTCCAAAAGGCTTGGTCAGATAATCATCCGATCCGGCTTCTAGGTAAAAAGCGCAATTGTTGGCACTTCCTCTAGCACCGATAATCAAAATAGGGACGGGATTTCCTTGATGCCGTAACATTCGACACAGATCCAAACCGTTAATTGAATCCATAATTAACAGGTTGAAGGCAAATTCACCGTGGTATGACGAAGAAGCCTGTACAGAAGGCAGGGCATTGCGCCCGTCGCTAGTAACCACCACCTCATAGCCCTGTTCTTTAAGGGCTAAAGCTAGCATTTCCCGCAACAGGTCTTCACCTTCCAATAACAAGATACGGCCGGCTTGTCCAACAGCCAACCTTGAAGGACTTTCGCTTAATTCAGCAGAAGACATAAATATCAGTGGGAGTGATGTTTGTATGTGGCTAGCGCGAGGTACCTTCTTCAGTAGCTGAGGCACTCTCGCGCTGCGATCGTTTGTACGATCGCCATTTGTTTGATCGCTTAGAATCCTTCGCCAGTCCATCCCACAGACACGCGCTCGACCTTTGCTACTTGCTCATGCAAGGAATACAGCCGTAGAGCAGTTGCCGGAGCCGCGCTGTCTGCCTGTGTCCAGGCCACAGAAGTCTGGTCATTTTTCGGGGTCGGTGTTAATTTCATAAAACATTGCCCGCTGTTAATTGACCACATAACACCCAATCTATAGGGATATGCTTGTTATACTACTCTTAAAAGGTTATTAAAAGGTAAAATTTTGGTAATCAATTGGTTAAATTATTAACGTTAAGTAATATAACGGTAAAGTTGCGATCGCACTGTAGAGCTTTTTTTAAGAATACAATAATAAGTTGCTCCAAATTCCTTTTTCTTCCCGTGCCGGCTACGATCGACGATAGCAAGTAAAAATTATGTAGACTGCCTATCATGTTGCTGCATTTGAGTACCTGGCCGGAGGTAGAAGCTTATCTCGAAAGCTCCCGAGGCATAATTATCCCGATCGGCTCCACCGAACAGCACGGGCCCACCGGCTTGATCGGGACTGACGCCATTGCTGCCAGGGCGATCGCCCGCGGTGTCGGCGAAGCTGCCAATGCCTTAATCGGCCCGACAATTAATGTAGGGATGGCCTTGCACCACACCAGCTTTCCCGGCACAATCAGCCTCCGACCGCAGACGCTGATACTGGTAATCAGGGATTACATCACATCTTTGGCAAAAGCGGGATTTGAGAAATATTTCTTCATCAACGGTCACGGTGGCAACATTGCCACCATGAAAGCAGCATTTTCCGAGACTTACGCGCATTTGTCTGACTTAAATTTACCGAATGCCGATCGAATCCAGTGTCAAATCGGCAACTGGTTCATGTGCGGCTCAGTCTACAAACTAGCAAAAGAATTGTACGGAAACCAAGAAGGTTCCCACGCCACCCCCAGCGAAATCGCCTTAACCCAGTACCTTTATCCAGAAGCAATCAAGCAAGCTCCGCTTTCGGAAGAAGTCGCTTCCGGGCACAAAATTTTCGGTGCTGCTGACTTCCGCCGCCGATTTCCCGACGGGAGAATGGGCTCAAATCCGGGCTTAGCAACCCCCGAACAAGGTCAGCAGTTTTACGAATTAGCAGTCAAAGAATTGACTAATAATTATTTGGAGTTTTTAAGTTCCGATTAACGTTTTTTTTCTAGTTATCAAGAAACTCCTGGTAACTAGAAGAAATCTCAAACTATTCTATATTTTACGGTGATGAGTGAGTCAGCCACATGATATTTCATATCAATTCCGGCTGCGGCGGAATGATCTCAAATCGGCGATTCATCGGGCGTAAAGTCGAATCAAGCGGCCAACAAATAATTGGCGCAAATTTCATTTTTTTGACAGCAAGTCAACAGTCAACAGTCAACAGTCAGTCGATTTTAGATTTTAGATTTTAGATTTTAGATTTTAGATTTTAGATTTGACTCCACACATGAATCTGGGAGGTGGAAATTAGGTGTAAAATATTTCCCTTGTCAACAGTCAACAGTCAACAGTCAACAGTCAACAGTCAACAGTCAACAGTCAACAATTACGGACGCTGCAACCGGAATCGATATCATCTATCTGAGAAAGGCTATATCTCCCGATTAATCAATCGGGAGAATATCAAAACTATTCCACAATCCAAGGAGTTAAAGAAGGTGTCCAAGCACTCAATTCTTCTTCCTTGAACCAAAGGCTAATTTCCGCACGGGCAGTCTCGACAGCATCAGAACCGTGAATCAGATTACGGCCGACATTGACAGCAAAATCTCCCCGAATTGTCGCAGGTTCTGCATTCAGAGGATTTGTTGCGCCAATGATTTTTCTCGCCGACGCCACAACGCCGTCGCCTTCCCACACCATCGCCACTACAGGGCCTGAAGTGATAAAGTTTACCAATCCAGCAAAGAAGGGTTTTTCTTTGTGAACATCATAATGTTGTTCCGCTAGTTCGCGACTCGCCGTCATTAGCTTCATACCAACTAGCTTAAAGCCCTTGGCTTCAAAACGACCGATAATTTCGCCGACGAGTCCGCGTTGTACGCCGTCTGGCTTAATCGCTAAAAAAGTCCGTTCCAAGATTAACTCCTATAATTGTGTTAACTGATCCAAAAGATAGAGTAACTCACAACGCACCTAAAGGCAATTCTGAGAATTGGAAATTGTCATTTGGAGGCTGATGGCCGCCGGAAGAAGGAAGAAGGAATAAGAAGAGGGAAGAGAAAAGAGGGAAGAACCAATAAAACCAATGGTTAAAGAAACCGGGTTTCTCAGAAAAATTTTTGTTGAGCAGCGATGAATCTCCGAAGAAACCTGGTTGGGAGACTCCTATGCGTCTAGGACTGATTTGCCGGGAGCATCCCTATTTTGTAAACAGCATTTTTTAGGAGTTCGAGCAGAATTATCATTTGCCTATATTAAGTTAATCAGTCTTTAAATTATCGGTCAATAAATAATCAAACTCTTGTGGGGTGGCTTTAAGCAACGCCCGAAATATGCAATTTAAATGTAGAACATTTTATCTCTAGGGAACAAGATGCTCGAACTTCGGGCACAATATGATACAAGTCAATCGATTTTAGATTTTAGATTTTAGATTTTAGATTTTAGAATTGAAGTATTGACCCCACGGATCAATTCGGGGGGCAAGTTTCATCGGATACAGGTTTTTTATTTTTCCACGGATGAATCCGGGGGCTTGTATCCTGGATGCTTTCAGTCACAATTTGCTGTGACTGCAAACACTCTTACCTATGATCTCAAATACAAATATGTATGATAATAAACACAATGATTTAGTGTCAAAAATATAGATAATTAACAGAGGTATGAAGATTATCTTGACAGCCACCATTCAGACGAAAAAAGTATGAAATCCATTGTAGCATTCATTGAACCCAAAAAGCAAGAGTTTGCAAAATTGCCCTTATTTGACTTTCTAGCCAATAAACACATCCACGCGAATCAACGACTAATTTTTGCACCTGTACTCGCTCCTTTGGCTGTGGGATTGAGCGATTTAAATAAATATGTATTGCGAGAATCTTCTAGTAATAGCAAAGTTCAGGAACTAATTAATAAATATACATATAAAAAAAACTATTACTGGCACGACTATCTAGAATACCTAGAGGAACTAGGCTTAAACCAATTAATGAGTTACGGCGACTTCAGACTGCTTTGGGGTGAAGAAACTAAAAAAACTCGATCGCTCTGTTCAGTGCTTGAACGCTACGCTTGGAAAGCCTCTCCCATTGAGAAACTGGTGTTAGTGGAAGTCCTCGAAGGAACGGCAAAAGTTTTTTTTGAGGCGGCGCTTGCAGTGGTAATGGAATTACAGCAAGTTACCCAAAAAGAATATGTTGATTTTGGAGGAGGTTATGGGGGTTTAGAAAATTATCACCTTTTAAACACGCCAGAGATGTTGGAAGTTTTAGCAGAGATCAAACTTACTAATGCGGAATGCCAAGCAGCTTTAGAATTAGCACAAAATGTATTTGAACTGTTTACAGAAGCGATGAACGAGCTATTCCAACACAGCCAAACAAATTCTTGCAAGACTGTGCTGCAAATATCCTCAATTTCTACCTTCGCTCATTGCCCGATCGACTGTCTCGATATTTGTTAGTTTAAACAATCACTAAATTATCTCGGTGTACCGCCGTTTCTACGCCGGCATAGCCTAAAATCTCAGCAATTTTCTCTGACTTGCAGCCCTGGATTTGTCTCAATTCTAAACTGCTATAATTCACAAGCCCTCTAGCAATTTGCTTGCCGGCAGCATCGCACAACTGCACGGAATCATCAGCTTGAAATTCTCCTTCTACTTGAGCAATACCCGCAGCTAAAAGCGATTTTCCGCCGTGGGAAATTGCCTTGACAGCACCCGCATCTAAATATAGTTTTCCTGCCGGAATTAGCACGTTAGCTATCCAGTGTTTGCGAGCGTTTACAGGGCGCGGTTGAGGCTCAAATTGAGTACCGATCGACTCTCCGTTGAGTATTTTCTCGATATTACCAGGAAAGCAGCCGTCAGTGATGACAGTCCGCACTCCCGATGCAGTTGCTATTCTCGCCGCTTCAATTTTTGTCACCATACCGCCGGTTCCCCAACCACTGCGGGAATCTCCTGTTTGCACCTGAAATTCTGTTAGCTGTGCCATACTTTGGACTAGGACGATCGGCTGCGCGTCGGGATTGCTGCGCGGATCAGCGGAATACAGCCGATCGACATCTGTGAGCACAAACAACCAATCTGCTTCTACCAAACTCGCTACTAGCGCCGAAAGCGTGTCGTTATCACCAAATTTAAGCTCGTCTACCGCCACAGTATCATTTTCATTGACGATCGGAATCACGCCCAACCTGAGCAGTTGCTGAAAAGTATTGCAAGCGTTAACATAACCATTACGCTGCACTAAATCACCCCTGGTGAGCAATACTTGAGCGATCGGCTGTTGTAGAGTAGTAAACAAGTCATCGTACACCCGCATCAGTCGCCCTTGGCCCACAGCCGCCACAGCCTGTTTCATAGCAATGTTTCGCGGGCGTTCCGTCAAACCCAAGCGCGCGCAGCCAACCCCAACTGCACCCGAAGAAACCAAAACTACTCGATGGCCTTGCTGCCGCAAATCAGCTAAAATTTCGACCAATGCAGCAATAGTTGAAAGAGCTAAGTTTCCTGTAGTCGATCGAGTCAGAGTCGAAGTTCCAATTTTAACAACAATAGTTTTAGTCTGTTGTCTGTTGACTGTTGACTGTTGACTGTTGACTGTTGACTGTTGACTGTTGACTGTTGACTGTTGACTGTTGACTGTTGACTGTTGTCTGTTGACTGTTGACTGTTGACTGTTGACTGTTGACTGTTGTCTGTTGCCATTAGTTACCAATTCCCAATTCCTAATTACTAATTCCCCATGCCCCATGCCCCATGCCCAATTCCCGATGCCCAATTTTAATCTTTAATTTTCAGAGAAGCCCCCAAAGCTTGAGAAACCCAAACTTCAAAAGAGCGCACCGGATACTTACGAAGCGCATACCCAGCATCAACCATTGGTTCCACTAAAATAGTGAACATACCCAAACGATTGCCTGCTAAAACATCAGTAAAAAGTCGATCGCCCACCATCGCCACCTGTTCCACCGGCAAATTCATCGCCGTCACAGCTTTTCGCAACTTGCGGCGGGACGGCTTAGCCGCACCCGTGATGTATGGTAGATTCAAAGAATCAGCAATTCGACCGATCCGATTTTCACTTAAATTGTTGCTTGCCAACCATAGCGATACCACGGGTCTAATTTCTTGTACCCACAAGCTGAGTTCAGGAGAAGCATTCATTGCCGTAATGGGAACGAGAGTTTCGTCCACATCCAACACTAATCCTTTAATCTGATGTTTCTCCAGAATATCAGCCGTTAACTTCATGACTGAATCGCCTAGAACTAAGTCAGGCTGTAGTAATTTACCCCAAGTCATAATGATTTTAGATTTTAGATTTTAGATTTTAGATTGAGAAATAAGAAATTGGGAGTTAAAGATTGAAAAAGTAAAAAATCAAAAGTGAATAATTATTGCTTTTCCTTTGTTACTTTTGACTTTTTACTTTTTTATTAGTCATTGCCCATCTATTGACCCGATCGCACTTTTTGGTCAACTTGAGCCACAGCAGCATTATGTTCGGCCAGAGTGCGACTGAAAATGTGAGTGCCGTCGTACCGCGCCATGAAATACAGATATTCTGTATTTTCCGGAGTCAGAGTCGCTTCCAGACTGGCGATTCCCGGAGATGCGATCGGAGTTGGGGGTAGTCCTGGATTTATATAAGTATTGTAAGGAGAAGGCGTTTCTACTTGCTTAAAAGTCAGAGGCTTTTCCTTAGTTTGCCTGATACCGAGAGCGTATTCAACTGTCGGGTCAGAACCCAACGCCATTCCCTTTTTCAGACGGTTGTTGAACACTCCAGAAATGCGGTTCCGCTCGGAAGCAACCACAGCTTCTTTTTCTACAATACTGGCCAAAGTTACCCATTCTTTGAGAGAGAGCTTTGTATTATTCTGATTTTTTTGATATACCGGCAAAGCTGTCTGCTCGAAACGGGTGAGCATTTGTGCTATCGCAGCTTGAGGAGTAATTCTATCGCCGTCTAGCTGATAAGTATCCGGGTACAAAAAACCTTCCAAATGAGGCAATCCGCTCGGCAGCCAAGGGTATTGAGCGTAAGGAATTTGACTCGCGGCCGCCATAAACTCCTTAGCCGGGAAAAAACCTTGCGCTTCAAAATAAGCGCTCATTTGTTGCAGCGACCATCCTTCTGGAATCGTGAAACTCTGCTGTACGACTTCGCCCTTCCAAATTTTGTCAGCAACTGCACTCAGAGGCTGAGTCGGCGACAGTTGGTAAGTTCCCGCTTGAAAACCTCCCTCGCGGTTTTGCAGAGTCAGCCAGCGGGCCCACATATTCCATGCCGAGCTCGATCGAATCAACCCTGCGGCCTCTAAATCCCGGCCGATTTTTTGACTTGGAGTACCCTCCGGGATTTGGATCGAAACAGCAGCATCCTCTGCCGGATTGCCCGATGAGGATGTTATTTTAGGCGCCGCTGAAGCCCAGCTCCACCAAGCCCAGCCTTGCCAAGCGCAAACCCCCCAGATTACCGGCAGCAACGCCAGATAAAACAACCATTTAGAGACTTGCGGAGTACCTTTTCGGCTCTCGCGCGCGCTGCCTTTTGTCATTTGTTCTTTATTCATAGTCCGTTGTCCTGGATAAGCGGCGGGTAACTAGCGACTAATGACTGATGACCTGCGATTGATGACCGAAAAGTTACGAATACAAGCCCTTTAAAAGACCCAATTCACGCGGCCCAATTCAAAAGCCCGATCGCGAAGGCAGAAGCGGCCACCTCGAAAAAGTTCGATCGGGCGAGCAGTTTACTTTTTTATAAAATAGTAAAAATTTCTGCTTTTTGCCATCAGGGCTTGTGCCTGCAATTAATATCTAATCAAGCTCATCAAAGAACTGGTCTTCCAGCATAGGTAACATCGGTTCCAGCCTTTGGAACTCTTCTTCCGAAAGCAATTCTGGCTTACCGTCGTCATCCATTCTAGCCAAGATAAAGAACGGGTCTAGAGGCGTATAAATCGCATATTCCTGTTCTTCGTGGTAGAAACTGGTCAGCCACATCAGTTCCTCGAACTCCGACTCCTCATCGGGATCGACATCAGATGCCATATCCTCTTCGGGAAATTCCGGCAATTCGCCAACCACAGTCAGCGTCACCGCTGTGCGTCGGAGCGTCAAGTTCTGCTCTTGCAGGACAACTTTAGCAGTCTCAAAAATTTTGTCAATTTCGGTCTCGTCTTCTACAGGAATTGCTGCTTCGTCCGTCTCGTCTCCCTGCCAAGTAAAAATTTCTACGGGTGAGTCAATTGGAAGCAGCAAAGCATATTCTTGACCTTCTAGGTTCATAGAATATTCTATGTTGCAAGTTAGCGATCGCCCAACTTCATCCGTCAAGGTGACGGACTCTTCGTTGGAATTGCCATTCTCTTTTTTGCGGTATGGGGATGAGGACATCGCGTGTATCTTAGTTTTCCGTCAATAATTCAGTAACATTGGCTTGACAATTGGGAATTTTCGTGGCGATATTCTGGCTAAGTGGGCGATCGCCAGTCCACAAGCTTAAACCGCGAGACTCGCGGCCTTTTCCACAGGCGAGGAGTGCAGCGTTTAAATCTCAGTCGAGTCAGCAAGCGACACTGAGGACAAATCACGATTTTGTGCTTCTTCAGTACCGAGGGTACAGCAGAATTTTCTCCAGTTTGTCAAGGGTTACAGGTGTGCGTAGCAAACTTGCACAACCAGGATATCACGCCTTTGTTACCAGCTATCAAGGATTGGGAAGGGCGGAGATATTTTGCCTCCGCTCGTCTAGCCACTGCTGCAAAATCAGGGCTGCTGCTTTGCGATCGATCGCACCCTTATTATTTTGCGACGGCGAAATCCCTGAAGCTTTCATCAATTCCTCTGCCTCAACCGAAGTCAGGCGCTCGTCCACGTATTCTAGGGGGAGCTCTAAGGCGGAGGCGATGCGATTCGCATATTTCTGCACCTGTCGGGCTTGAGCACCCAATTCTCCGCTCAGGGAGTAGGGCAAGCCTGCAACCAAAATTTGCACTCTCCGCTCTCGCACGATCTCTCGGAGATAAGCTACGTCTCGATCGAAGGACGATCGTACCAGTGTTGTAATGCCCGTAGCTATTAAACCGGTGCCGTCACACCCGGCGATGCCGACTCGTTTGAGGCCGATATCTAATCCCAGTGCTGAAATCCATAATTTATCGTTGGACATTATCAATCAATCAATTTTAGATTTTAGATTTTAGATTTTAGATTTTAGATTTACTTTTTTTTGCGGAAATAATCTTATTTAACGAACCGCGAAGACGCTAAGGACGCGAAGGAATAACAGAAGAAAGTAAGAACAAAATAGGTAATCTTAAGTTGATACAGCATATTCGGTGGTTCATGAAGTACAGTATCCGCCTTAATTGTTGGTACATTGTTATGTAGGGTGCGTCGCTGCTCATGTTTAATGAAACTTGCAGATTGACTGGTGGCGACGCACCTTACTTACGACAAGATTGTGTGTACCGCATAAGCTGTTCGGCATTTAAAGGACTTGCGTAAGGTGCGTCAGCATCTAAGGTTTTCCGTTTCAGCGTAAGGGTTCGCGAATGACGCACCCTACTAGCCTCGTTACTGGTTTAAATGCTCCACAGCTTATACATGGAATATGCTGTATCAATCAAAAGCAGAAGGGAGATTTTGGGATGATGATAGAAAAAAATGAATTTCTTGGATGATTCATTTTCTTTTTTTCTGCCTTCTACCTTCTACCTTCTGCTTTCACTAAGAATTAACTTCTCCCGGCCCGCCGCCGTCTAGAGGCAATTCGGGCAATTTTAGAGGCAAAATGCTGCTGCTATCTGTTGCCGATGATTCGGAATTTTGGAAGTTCAAGGGGTTAACTTGATTGGTTTGGCTGTTTCCTGAATCAGTCAAGAGCGGTTTGATCTCGGAGGATGCGGGCCCTGCTGCTGCTTCCCCAGCCATTGGGCCGAGCCAGGACATCCGGCCCGGTACGGGTTTGCGAGTTGGCTGGAAGCTTTGCAGCATTTCTGATAGCTGGAGTCCTTCGAGAGAGACTAACTTGGACTCGCGCAATTTGTGCCACACCGATCGAGACATCAGCAAACTGTGTTCCAGGCGCACTGCTCCAAATTGCTCTAAATAAGCTTCCCGTTCCGGCTGATAGTCAGCGGAAGCCAGTTGCAGGCTTTGAACCGGGAAATCTTGAACCAGCCGCGCCATCTGGGACAGCAGTTCTGGGTAAAGCCAAGTGTAGGCCGGGTGTACAGTCAACTGGGCGACGTGCGGTTGCTGGCCGTTGCGGGATAGCTGCACCTGAAAATAGCCGATCGCGGCTTTGCGCTGCGGTTCAAACACGTAGCCGCTGACTACCTCGGTTTTGCCCAGCCACTGTCTGACACCTTCGACTAAAGCGCCGAAAAAACTGGTTTTGAAATCTTGAATGTGGCGATCGAATACTTGGCGCACCAGCGGCGGCATAGACGCGGTATCCAGTTGGTATAGCAACTGAGCGTCTGCGTTGCTCACCGGCAGCAGGTTGGGCAAATCTGGCGTCGAGGAAGCCATTTCTTGCAGGCGTTCTGGGGCGATCGTCCAGTAAGTCATCTGGGCCAAAGGCTGAAACCCGTTTTGCCGATACAAAGCCAAGGAAGTTTTGTCGCCGACATTCACTTCCAGCAGCCACGTCCGCGCCTCCCAGACTGCCTCAAAGCAGTACCGCAGCAGCATGGAACCAATTCCTTTGCTGCGGGCTTCCGGGTCTACTCCTATGCGATCGATCCGCCAAGTGCTGCGGGTGCGGTTGAAAGGAGAAATCTGAATTATCCCCTTAACGCTCCCCTCTTCTTCGGCAACGTGGGCCCGGAACAGGGACTGACAAGGGTTGGGAAACAAGCTAAAAATCTTTAGTAGTCCGTACCAGCGACGAATCTGCTGCAACTTTCTACCTAGTACCACGTCGCAGCTTGCGCCCTTGCGGTTTTCTGGCTCTTCGGCTGTTTCCGCGCACAGTTGTTCCATCACCTCGATGTCGCGATACTGAAACGGGCGAATCACAACCTGGTTTTGGTTTTGGGAGGGAAATGAAGTCATAGCATAAAAGTGGAGAATGGAAATTTAAAAATAAAAATTCAGAAAGGGGAAGAGTTAGGGAAGTTTTGAGTTTTGAATGGGTAAATTTTGAGTTCAAAACTTATAACTTTTGATTCTTCTCCCTTTCTTGCGCGATCGAAAATTAAAAATTTCAAATCATCTTTTTGAATTTTTAATTTTCTGTTTTCAACTCAAGATTTTTGTGGCAGAGGTCGAATTAAAACGACCGGTGTTCGCTCGTCAGCATTCCCGGCGGGGTTGCTTCGCAAGGCTTGCTCTAAGAATGTTACCGATAAATCGGAGGTCGCTGCTAATATCTTAACTGCTTTCAAGTCATTAGCGTCTACGATCGCCGCCGCAAGTCCGGTTTCTCGTTGAATTTCTTCTACAACTTGCTGGGGATTGTCCGGGCCTAGGACAATAAATTGGTCGAAGGGAGGCAAAGTCCCGGTAACGTCGTCAATCAGTCTGGCTTGTTCCCCTGCAAGTTGGTAAAAGACTCCCGGTTTACCGAATATTTTAGCCACAGCGCCGATCGCAAATGCCGCGACTACCCGCCAAGGCCCAACTACATCCACCAACGTCTGCATTCCGCAAGCAGTGGCCAAACTCGACATCGGCAAGAAAAACAAGCACACTCGCTTTGCCGCCCATCCGGGTGTGACTTCGCTGGGATGGCGATAGCGTCCCTGCATCAAAGCTAGGGGAGTTTCTGCCAGGGCGACTATATCGCCTTTCTGGGCGCGCGGCAGCACGTACCGCTTGACAATTTCGACGGGATTGTCCAATTCCGCCAGTATGTGAGTGCGAATCGGCAAGACTTCTGCAACTCCGACATTTCTGGCGATGGGTACGGTTTCCGAGTTGGGAAATTGCAGCGGGACTACTACGTTACGGACTTTCGGGATGCGGCCGCCCGGGCCGTAGGTGACGTAATGTATTTGCACCCAAGCTGACTGCAATTTGGTTAAATCTTGCCCTTGAATGTCTACAGAAACTTTAATTTTTGTGTTTTTTTGGGCTTTAACAATATAGCCGAACCAGTAATCGTCTGCTCTGGCTGCTGCGTCTTTGTGGCAAGGAATCACCTTTGTCTCGGAGGTAACGCCATCCAAACTTCCGTCTGACAGCAGTTTTACCTGTGCCCGCACTTCCGGCAACATAATCTCAAACCGCTGTGTCAGGTTGCGGAACTCCATTTCCCCGACTAAAAGATAACGGTTGGGTTCCGAGATGGCTAAGTGCCATTCTCCGGCTGTTAGTTCTAGTTTATTTGCACTCCCAGTCCGGCGATAGTTCAACTCTAGGCCCAATCCGCCCAATGCTAGCAGCGAACCGGCTGCTGCGATTCCTGTTGCTAAAGTCTCAATCACTCTAATTACCGCCCATAATAATTTCTGTTTACTTTAGTCGATCTCTGTCACTTCGATCGACGATCCGGTAGTAATTGAAGTTTTGGGGGTTGTTGGGGGCGATCGAACTTATGCCCAATTACACGTAAGTGCGAGATCCTTTGGCAGCTAAAGCGGTCAAGTTGCTGTTCAAAGAGCTCGATCGTGAGTTAGATCACTCCAAAATCTGGCGTTGCTTAATCAGGGTATGAAAAAAATAAGTTGAAAATTACGAAGCTTTGTGGATACTGGTTTCTCTGACTTGCATATTTAGCCTTTCCTACCCTCACTCAACAAGGTCTACAAAACAAATCAGTTAATTCAATCATTTATGATGATATTATTGGCAAAAATAAATATGTTATTTATCCTTTTTAAATATTAACCTATAAGTGAAAATCAACTTTTTGCTCCAATAGTTAATAAGCATTTACACCTGTAATTATCATTAATATTTAATAAACATTGCTTAGTTTTAGATATAAATAGTTAATCTCTTAACAACTCTGTATACATGAGTTATTTTCGCCCGTTGTCTGTCCATCGTCCGTTGTCTATCCATCGCTCGTTGTCTGTCCATCGTCAAAATATCTCAAATGGGTTCAAAAGAACCGCTATTGACAGGATATTCCTTTATATCTTGCCCTTTTTGTCAAGTACGATTTATACCAAATTAGATGAGCTTACCCTGCGAGCCGCTACCGCGCTAGCGGTCAGTACCTTTAAAAATCTACTTCTTAAGTAACAGTCCAAATCTAGTTCTTAGGCAGTAGATTTTATTAGAAGTAAATAGTTAGTCTAGTGAATGTAGTAGTAATACCCAAGCATATCCATGACTGATAACAAGCCGCCTTTTAACCAGCCTGAAGCCAATCGTGACTCCCAGGAAAAGAATGTTGACAATAGCGAGAACCAGCAGCTTCAGGCTCAGACTAACGAAAATGCAGAATCAACGGAAGATCAATCATCAGGCTCAGGCCTTGGTGCGAGGATAGCTGGAGCAGCAGTCGGTGGTATACTCGGTGCTCGCTCTGGAGGCATTATTGGTGCTGTAGCAGGCTCAGTTGCTGGCGCTATGATTGGTAAAGGTACTGCTGATACGGTTAACCGTGCTGTAGATAATTTAGGGGATGCAGCACACGCTGTAGCAGACGGTATTACACACACTGTAGAAGAGCTAGGGACAGTAGTAAAGGAAACTGCTGAGGAAGTTAGACCATCTATCAAAGCTACAGCAGAAGCAGTCAAGGAGACTGTTGAGGAAACTAAGCCTTCGATTAAAGGTATAGCCGAATCTGTCAATGAGACAGTTAGGGAAGCCAAGCCTTCTGTAGTAGATGCAGTCAAGAGTGCATCCGAGGAAGTCAAACCTACGATTAGAGAAGTAAAAGATTCAGTCAAGCAGACAGTCGAAGGTATCAAGCCTTCTGTACAAAGTGCAGCGGACTCTATTAAGAGCACTGCCGATGAAATTAAACCTTCTGCCAAAGCTGTAGCTCAGGAAATTGAGGGCGCAACTAAGGATCTGAGATCGACTGTAAAAGATACAGCGAAAGCAGTTGAGCCCTCTATAAAAAGCGCAGCCGAATCGCTTCAGTCATCAGGCAAGAGTGTAGCTGAATCAATCAAGTCATCTGCTCAAAGCGCTGCCGAATCTGCTAAAGGTGCAGCGCAGGATGTTAAGTCATCTGCCCAAAATGCAGCCGAATCTGCTAAAGGTGCAGCGCAGGATGTTAAGCAGGATGTTAAGTCATCTGCCCAAAATGCAGTCGAATCTGCTAAAGGTGCAGCGCAGGATGTTAAGCAGGATGTTAAGTCATCTGCCCCATATGCAACCCCATCTCCTCAAGGTGCAGCGCATGATTTTAAATCATCGGCCCAAAATGCAGCCGAATCTGCTAAACCTCCAGTGCCTGATTTTAGGTCCTCGGCCCAAAATGCAACCCCATCTGCTAAACCTGCAGCGCAGGATTTTAAGTCATCTGCCCAATATCTAGCCGAATCCGACGCAGAGGAAAATAAGGATAGCGATATTCACATCTCCGGCAATCCTGAACTCAAGGACAAAGTGGTCATTCATGACAAGAGAATCATTAAGGAGTAGGTAAAGTAAGGACTTAACTCCAGCTTGTTAAAGCTAGCACTAAGAGAGTTTAACAGAGAGTGGATCTGAGAAAAGATTCCACTCTTTTCTGTGTATGAGAAATGCGATCGCCTAGGCTTTAACAGAGAGTCTATTTATTGAGGAACTATCCCCCTGAAGAAGGAGAGATTCCGTTTCTAGACTACTGGCAGAAGTGGTTAAAACGGCTAAAGTTTTTTGTAGAAAAAGCTGCTTGATAAATCGAGAAATAGTTAGGGTCAAGCTGAGGTGGCCAGTTCAACCCCTAACTATTTAATATCCAAATTGTAAAGTCACAGAAGCTTCTACTTGCTGTTCGCCTCCCACCACAGGTGTTGTAATAATATCAGCACCAGCAGGGCGAGAAGCAGCAAACTGCCGGTACATAGGAGGCGGCGCGCTAGCACCGTTGACTTGAATGCCCAGAATCTCTCCCCGCTTCAGGTTGAGGGCGCTAAAGACTGCATCCGCTTGCGCTTGAGCATCTTGAGTTGCTTTTTTGATTGCTTGTTTTCGAGCAGATTCGATCGCACTTTCGGCGGCGGCAAAACTCACACCGTCGATGCGTGTGGCTCCGGCATTCACCGCATCGTCGAGCAAAGTGCCAGCAGATGCAGTATTAATCCGAAAACTGACGGTATTCGTCGCCGTATAGCCCGTCAAGCGCTGTTGGTTGTTTTCGTAGCTGTAAGTCGGACTGAGGGTGATGCCTGCAGTTTCTAGTTTTTCGACTTGGCGCGATCGCAGCAACTCTACCACAGCGGACGATCGTCTCGCCGCTTCCTGCTGCACCTGGGCCGCCGTTTTCCCCTGCACCTCAACCCCCAGCCGTACTTGTGTTTGAGTTGTAGGAATCGCTTCCACACCCCGCCCAGTAACAGTCAACGTTCTGATCCGCTGTTCTTGAGCAGCCGCCGGATCTAATCTCACGAAACTGACGAGAGTTAAGGTTAAACACAAGGCTGTTAGCAGACTACGGAAATTAATGCGATCGCCACGTTGCAAATTTGAACTCATAAACTTGATTCTCCTCACATACAACAGATGCTATACTTTACCTTCCCACTGAAATTGCTAAATATCCGGGTTGTTACATTTTTAGCAACTAAAAAAAGTATTAGTCATTAGTCATTAGTCATTAGTCATTAGTCATTAGTCATTAGTCATTAGTCATTAGTCATTAGTCATTAGTC
>NZ_JAUBOX010000162.1:0-5853 GCF_036700445.1 Microcoleus sp. T3_B1 | reverse complement strand
AAGGAAGAAGGAAGAAGGAAGAAGGAAGAAGGAAGAAGGAAGAAGGAAGAAGGAAGAAGGAAGAAGGAAGAAGGAAGGCGCAATCTTCAGCTCATGTTTCAGCAATTAAGAACGTCATCATCGTCGGGCGTGGTTGCTATAGAAGGTAGAAGTTTGAAAAAAAAAATAGAAGCTCTATCGAAAGGTAGATGACCGAAAACACCAGTTAAGAAATTTTTAATAAAAATTCTGCTTTGGGAGGACGCGCCATCAAAATTAGGTTTTGGCCTCAACCAAAACCTAATTATATCGATATGTAACAAACCACATTATATCTGTGGCGACACGAGATATGTGGGGACACGGCATTGCCCTGTCCTTAGCCACCCGGAACGAGCTCGCCCAAATCTCCCATCCGTCCCCCCAATCCCCCACACGGTTGAGGCGCGCTACAATCAAAAATCGATCAACTTAGCACTCAGACTCAGAGAGTGCTAAATTTGCTAATGTAAGCGATTGGAGACAAACATGACCAAAATAGTTGCATTTAGCGACAAATCTCGGCGGGCACTAGAACGCGGCGTCAATCAACTCGCCGATGCTGTCCGCATCACCTTGGGCCCGAAAGGCCGGAATGTCCTATTGGAAAAGAAATACGGCGCTCCCCAAATAGTTAACGACGGTATCACCGTTGCTAGGGATATCGAACTCGAAGACCCCCTGGAAAATGCCGGCGCTCGCTTAATTCAAGAAGTCGCCTCCAAAACTAAAGATATCGCAGGCGACGGCACAACAACCGCAACGGTTATCGCTCAATCCCTCATTCGCGAAGGTTTGAAGAATGTCGCTGCAGGCGCAAACCCAGTCGCGCTGCGCCGGGGTATTGAAAAAACGATCGCCCACTTGGTGCTGGAAATCGAGAAATTGGCGAAACCAGTCGAAGGAAGCGCCATTGCTCAAGTCGCCACTGTCTCCGCCGGTAACGACGAAGAAGTCGGCGCCATGATTGCCCAAGCAATGGAAAAAGTCACGAAAGACGGCGTAATTACTGTAGAAGAGTCGAAATCTCTGACAACAGAATTGGAAGTTGTCGAAGGGATGCAGTACGATCGCGGATATCTTTCTCCGTATTTCGTCACTAACACCGATCGCATGGAAGTTGAGTACGAAAACGCTCGCATCCTGATTACCGACAAAAAAATTAGCTCGATTCAAGAACTAATTCCAGTTCTCGAAAAAATCGCCCGCACCGGTCAACCGCTGCTAATTATCGCCGAAGATATTGAAGGCGAAGCTTTGGCAACTCTGGTAGTCAACAAAGCCCGCGGCGTATTGAACATCGCAGCAACCAAATCTCCTGGTTTTGGCGATCGACGCAAAGCTATGCTTCAAGATATCGCCGTGCTCACCGGCGGTCAACTGATTTCTGAAGAAGTCGGACTCAGCATCGATACCGCAACCCTAGAAATGCTCGGTACCGCCCGCAAAATTACGATCGACAAAGAAAACACGATCATTGTTGCAGGCGAAGAACACAAAGCTGACGTGCTAAAACGGATCGAGCAAATCCGCAAGCAGCTAGAAGCGACGGATTCCGACTACGACAAGGAAAAGCTAACCGAACGCATCGCCAAACTCGCCGGCGGCATCGCTGTAATTAAAGTCGGCGCAGCTACCGAAACCGAGCTCAAAGACCGTAAACTGCGTATTGAAGACGCTTTGAACGCTACGAAAGCTGCTGTGGAAGAAGGTATCGTTGCCGGAGGTGGGACGACGCTAATTCACCTGATTACAAAAATAGATGCGATCAGAAATACTTTAGACACCGAAGAACAAGTAGGCGCTGACTTGGTGAAGAAAGCTTTGGAATCACCTTTGCGTCAAATCGCTGATAATGCCGGTGTTGAAGGTTCGATCGTCATCGAACGAGTGCGGGCTAGCGAGTTCAACGTTGGCTACAACGCTCTTACCGACGTGTACGAAGATATGATTGCCGCCGGGATTATTGACCCGGCTAAGGTGGTGCGATCGGCTTTGCAAAATGCCGGTTCCATTGCTGGTATGGTATTGACCACTGAAGCTGTGATTGTCGAAAAACCCGAGAAGAAAAAAGCCGGCGGCGACATGGGCGACATGGGCGGCATGGGCGGCATGGGCGGCATGGGCGGCATGGGCGGCATGGGTGGCATGGGTGGCATGGGCGGCATGGGCATGATGTAGTCTTCAGCCATTAGTTTGTAGTCTGTAGGGTGCGCCGCACCATGCGTGTAAACAAGCGCGTCTTATGTACTACCCGTCTACTGTTTGACGATTAAGGCAGCTTATCCCCCCGGCATCCCCTGATAGTCCGGGGGGATTTTTCATTCTCTTGTAGGGGCAATCCCCCCGTGGCAGCCCCAATCCCACCCAAGGGCTAACAAATCGTGGAGGGGTCGGGTCGGCATTCTTGGCACGACAAGAGTCAAAAGGCTGGTTTTCCTGAGAATGAAACAGCCCTGCCCTGATAGTCCGGGGGGACTTGAAGCTATCAAAGTTTCCTTCTTAAGGGAGATGCAATGGGGCTCGGCATTAAGCTATAAGCGATAGTTCTCAGGGATTTTAAGCTGAAGTTGCCACCTCTGCAGTACGCGCCCTCTGGGTCAACTAAAATCCTTCCCAGAAACCGCGTCTCCCCCTCTCCCCCGATCCTTTAAGACGAGGGAGTTACATTGTTGCTGTGCAAGTCTTGAGGAGATTGAAACAGAGTTTCGAGATAAACTCTCGCAGCTTGGCGATAACTGCGCGAAGCTTCAGGCGTACCGCTATCGGCATTCTGCAACAAAAACAGCGACAGGGCCGCGCAAAATACTCGGTCTAGATCCCATTCGGGATGGGTTTCCAGGTAAGTTTTGAGAGAATCGTGCAGCGTTTCGGGAATTTCAGCAAAAATACTGACTGTTGGGTTCATCATTTTTTTTAGTCTCGCTAATAAATTGAAAACAGAACCCCCCCTTCGGCCGGATACAGGTGCAGGCACAGCCGAAATCAGAGCGCTTTTTTTTAGGTCGGTCGCATCATTGTGCGCTATGAGGGGGTGGGTTTGTCAATGTTGCGAAATATTACAAACTCCTTTAGATAAAAAAAAAGTCTACCAAATAATCAGCTTTTTAGGGCATTTTTTGTTACATATCTTTATGTGTCGGGGGGTTTATGAGGAATTAGGCAGCAAGTTAAGGAAATCCCCAATTCCGCAGCAAGATGCTACCGTGCCGTTAATTTCTGTGGAAAACTTTGTCGAATCTGTGGAAAACCTCAGACTTGCCTGGGGAAACGCTGTGGAATGTTTAGGGAAAAGTCAGGGAAAAAATAAGAATTGCAAAGGGCATGGGGCATGGGGCATGGGGGCATGGGGCATGGGGCATGGGGCATGGGGCATTGTTGACTGTTGACTGTTGACTGTTGACTGTTGATTAATGTTATTGGTTATTTGTTATTAGCCACTGCAAAGGATTAACAACTGACAACTGACAACAGTCAACTGACAACAGTCAACAGTCAACTTCCTAAGTGCCACTCTGCCGCTTTTTGGCGGATGGTTGCCAATTCTGGCGGCGGCATTTTGTCGAGATTGGCTAAGATAAAGCTCATGCGACCGATCGACTGAAGTTTGTCCCGGTGGCGCGCTAGGAAATCCCAGTAGAAGAAGTTGAAGGGACAGGCATTTTCGCCCGATCGCACTGTGCGATCGAATTTGCACCCCCGACAATAATCGCTCATTTTATTAATGTAATTGGCAGAAGCAGCATAGGGCTTCGAGGCCAACACACCGCCGTCAGCAAACAAACCCATGCCCAGCACATTAGTCTGCATTACCCAGTCATAGGCATCCACAAACGCACTGTGGAACCATTTTTCTAGCTCCTGGGGCGAGATTCCCGCAATTAGACCAAAATTGCTCAAAATCATCAACCGCTGGATATGGTGCGCGTAACCGCTGCCTTCGACTTGAGTTAAAACTTGGCACAAACAGTTCATATCTGTTTTACTAGCGTCCCAAAAAAACTCCGGCAGTGGCTGAGTGTGGTTGAACCAATTCTTCTCAAAATAATCAGCATCCACGTAAAAATACATACCGCGAATGTATTCTCGCCAGCCCAGAATTTGGCGGATAAAACCTTCGACGCCGTTTAAATTTAAGTTTTTTTCGAGGTAGGCTGTTTCCGCCGCTTGAATAACTTCTAAAGGATGCAGCAAGCCAATATTGAGATACGGAGAAATTAGGGAATGCCACATTGTTTCCTCCCCCGTTACCATCGCGTCTTGATAAGGGCCAAAAGTGGGGAGACCCTGTTCGATGAAATTATCTAATACTTGCAATGCTTGCTCTCGTGTAACCCCCCAGCGAAAAGGTTCAATACTTCCGTAAGTTGGGAAAGATAGAGATTTAACTTGTGCGATAACTTCTTGAGTTATGGCGTCCGGTTCAAACCAGAGAGGTTTGGGGGTATCCAGTTTTCCTTTTGGTGGCTGACGATTTTCTTTGTCAAAATTCCACTTTCCTCCGACAGGTTTATTGCCATCCATTAAAATTTGGAAACGCTGGCGGCTGGCTCGATAGAAGTCTTCCATTAACAAACGTTTGCGGCTTGACGCCCAATCTTTGAATTCTGTTTGTGTCCAGAGGAATTGATTGTTGGGAATTAGGGTTATTTTACAGGGCAGTTGCAAATTTTGAACGAGCTGTAAAAAAGGTCGATCGTTCGGAGCCATCACCCGCACTTCGGTGATATTCTGAGCTTGTATCCAAGCTTTGAGAGGTGCTTCAAAGTCCTCCGATTTTGTGTAAGTAACTTGCCATCCACCGACGAGCAATTCTTCAGCCAAGTGCCGCATGGCCGACCAAATTAATACTAATTTTTGTTGGTGGTAGCGCCGGTGTTGAACGTGCTGCCAAGATTCAATTAAAATTATCGGTAGGGAGGGTTTATCATCTGTGCGGTTGAGGGCAGCTTGGTTCTGCCATAGTTGATCGCCTAATATCCAAACGCCAACAGTCATTTTACTTTTTTTTAGTGAAACTTATTTTTTACTTTTTATGAGGTCGGGCGGTCTAGTCAAGAAACTGAATTGATTGACAACTCACAACTCATATGTTTTCAGGTTATCCTGAAAACTTACTAGAGCATAACATTGATTTCCAAAGATAGGGACACCGGCCAGCAAATTGAAATTTTATCTCTGTGTATCCTTCGGATATTAATAACTTGGTCAGCGTCTCTACTGAAAAAAATTTAATGTGACCGTTATCCCAAAGAACGGTAAAATGTTGATCTAGTTTGCCATAAACAGCTAAAGCCAGATTTTTTAAATAGCCGTGATAGGGGGTGGAAATAATTAATGTTCCTCCAGGAATGAGGCATTTTTTTGCAGTTCTTGCTAGTTCTTTAGGATAAAGCAAGTGTTCGATTACTTCAATAGCTAAGACAACATCAAATGAGTTCAGAATATCGGTATCTGGAAGGTCGTAAATATCTGCTTGGATAAACTGACACTCTGGGAAACTTTGACGGGAGATGGCAATTCCGGGTGCAGAAGTGTCAACGCCGACAACTTCGCAGCCGTGCTCTGCGATAACGTGACTGAGGCTGCCATTGCCACAGCCGAGATCCAAAACTCGGAGTTTTGTCTTGCTGGTCTGCTGAAGTGTCGCCAGCATTTCTAAAAGGGGAGTAATCCCTAGGACGGGCTTTTCTTAGACATTTTCCTTATAAATCAGACAATTGGTGTAGACTGGAATAATTCACCTAACCAAACCCAGATATGTCCACATATGTACCACCAAGAATCGCTATTCAACGACTCGGAGTATGTTCAAAAACACGCTTAGCGGTGGGA